>DATDHK010000141.1:0-2771 GCA_036521635.1 Bryobacteraceae bacterium
AGGCTTCGGCGGCTTCCAACGAAGCAATCAGGTTGACAAGCGGCCCGAGGACACCGATGGTGTCGCAGGTTTCCTCGAGGCGCTGAGCGGCGGATCCGGATTCGAGAAGGCAGGCGAGACACGGGGTCGCGCCGGGAAGAATGGTCATGGTGAGTCCGTAACTGGCAACGCCGGCGGCGTAGATCCAGGGAAGAGCGGACTTGACGGCGAAGTCGTTGATCAGGAAGCGCGTTTCGAAATTGTCGGTGCCATCGAGGAGCAGATCGACTCCGCCGAGAAGAGTTTCTGCGTTGCGCGGGGTTAGATCAGCGACGAGGCCTTCGACAGCGACGGTGGAATTGATGGAGCGAAGTTTGCGCTCGGCCGCGACGGCTTTGGGAAGGGCGTGGAACGCGTCGGATTCATCGAAGAGCGTCTGGCGCTGCAAATTGGACGGCTCGACGAAATCGCGATCGATGATTCGGATATAGCCGACGCCCGCGCGAACGAGAAGGTTTGCGGCGGCCGCGCCGATGGCGCCGCAACCGACAATAGCGGCACGAGAGGCGAGCAGGCGCTGTTGGCCTTCGGGGCCGATGCCGGCGAAGAGCATCTGGCGGGAATATTTTTCGTGGAGAGAATCGCTCACGTAAGGTGCGGTCCCGGCGGGCGCGGAAGATGCGCCTACTGAATAACATGATGCGCCAAAGGGGACAGGGCGGGCAACGCCGCTGTGCTACCCTTCGTCTGAGCAAAGAGAAACATGAAATCGAGATGGGGAAATGGGTTGCGAGGGATGGCGGCACTCGCGCTCCTGACGGGAGCCGCGCCGATGCGCGCGCAGGCGCCTGCGCCGCAAGATGCGGTTGCGAAAGGCGTGGAGAAGGAGGAGCCGGCGATTGTGGCGGTCCGCATCGTCAAGGAAGATGGGCAAGTTGTCTCCGAAGCGCCGATGGGAATTTCGGTGGAAACGGGTAAAGCGCTAGATCGGGGAAAAGTCGCGGAGAGTTTGCGGGCGCTGTACCGGCTGGGCGATTACGCGGATATCCGAGCGGTGGTGACGCCGGTTTCGAATGGGGTTCGGCTGGATTTCGTGGTGCGCGAGAATTTGTTTTTCAACCAGGTGCGCATCGAGGGCCTGGCCGCGCCGCCGAGCGATGCCTCGGCGGCAGCGGCGATGCAAATCATCCTGGGACAAACCTACCGGCAGGCGGTGTTGAACGAAGCGGTAGAACGGCTGCGGGAAACACTTCATGAAGAGGGATTGTATCGGGCGGAACTCACCGCGGAGACGGTGCCGCATCCCGAGCTGCATGAGATGGACATTGTGGTTCACGTGAAGCCTGGGCCTCGCGCGCGCGTGGGAATCATCCAGCTGAAAAACGGGACAGGGTATCGAGATGCGGAGATTCTGTCGCGATTGAAAATGAAAGCCGGAAGCGAAATCACTTCGGCTCGGCTGCAGCGCGGGACGGACCGCATACGAAAATTTCTGGTGAAGAAGGGGCACTTGAGCGCGCGCGCGGGTGTGCGGCGGGGAAACTACGACGCGGCGAAGAATGCGATCCCGCTGGACCTGGATGTAACGGAAGGGCCACGCGTGCAGATGAACGTGACAGGCGCAAAGTTTTCGGCGGGCGAGCTGAAAAAGTTGATCCCCATCTATCAGGAGGGCGCCGTTGATGCGGATCTTTTGGAGGAGGGAAAGCGAAACCTTCGCGAGCGGCTCGAACGCCAAGGGTACTTCGACGCGGAAGTGAACTACACGACAGAGATGCGGGAGATGAAGCCGGATCGCGCTGCGGCAAGCGGCAGCGCCGAGAGGACAGAGGAGATCATTACCTATACGGTGGAGCGGGGCGATCGCCACAAATTGGCGGGCATAGAAATCACGGGGAACCGATATTTCGACACCGAATTGCTGAGAACCCGATTGCAAATTTTCGGCGGAGCCTTCGGGTCGGCCGGACGGTTTAGCCGGCGGCTGGTGGAATCAGACGCGCAATCGATGCGCAGTCTTTACCAAGCGAACGGGTTTCTCGATGCCAAGGTGGAACAAAAGATCGAGGACAACTACAAAGGCAAAGAAGGCGTTCTGTTTATCCGATTCATGGTTCAAGAAGGAAAGCAGACGCGCGTCGCTTCCCTTAAAATCGAAGGTAATCATGCGTTCAAAGAGGAGGAGCTACTTGGTGTTATTGGCTCGACTCCCGGGCAGCCTTATTCCGATTTTGGCGTGACGACCGACCGGGACAATACCCTGGCGCTTTATTTTAACGAAGGATTTCCCGAGGCGAACTTCGTGGCCACCGCGGAGCCCGTGGCCGCCGATCCAGCCGCGCAAAAGACCGAGGCGGCGGGAGAGGCGGCTGCTTCCCAGGAAAATGAAAAGAGAGGGCAGAAGGAGTCCAAATCCGCGTTCCAGCAGGCCGAGGGGGTTCGCCTGGTGTATCGCATCCAGGAAGGTCCACAGACGCGCGTGCGAAGAATTCTGATCGGCGGTTATGAGCACACGCGGCCCGGGGTTATTCATCGAGAAGTGCATATCAAGGTAAAGGAACCGCTTCGCGAAGGCGACGTGGTGGAATCTCAAAGGCGCTTGTACAACCTGGGAGTCTTCAATCGCGTGACGATTGAGCCGCAGAATTCCGCGGGCACGAATCCGGAGAAGGATATCGCCGTACTTGTCGAGGAAGCCAAGCGCTATACGCTGGCGTACGGCGGCGGCTTCGAAGTACAGAGACTCGCCAGCACGACGAGCCCGACGGGGGCCCAGGTACAGGCGGCACCCC
>DATDHK010000142.1:0-2611 GCA_036521635.1 Bryobacteraceae bacterium
GTAATCTGCCGCCGATTGATAAATCGGCCTGTTCGCTGCAGTTTCCACCGCAGCAAGCCGGTTTACAAAATCGGCGGCAGGTTCAACCCACCTCACTCATACCTGAGCGCGGTCACCGCATCCACCCTCATCGCCCGCAACGCCGGCAACGAACACGCGACAACGCTCAGCCCAACCACCAAAACCGGCACAGCCAAAAACGTCACTGGATCGGTAGCAGTCACCCCATACAACAACCCGCCCAGTGCCCGCGTCAGCATCCATGCGCCCAATAAACCAATCGATATCCCGCTCCCCACCACCACCAGCGCCTGCCTCAAAATCATCAGCAAAACATCGGCTCTGCCAGCCCCCAACGCCATCCGAATACCAATCTCATTGGTCCGTTGCGCCACCGAATACGAAATGGCTCCGTAAATTCCCAACGCCGCCAGCGTGATCGCGACCCCCGCGAAAAGCATCAGCAGCGTCATCGCCAACCGCCCGCGCCACAGCTTGTCGCCGATCACCTGCTCCATCGTCATCACACGCGCGACAGGAACATCTTTATCGACCGACCGCACCGCATCCTCAGCCGCCTTCGCCAACGCCAGCGGATCCCCATGCGCGCGCATCACAACCGTCATGAATGAAAACTGCGCGGCCCCGCTCTGCGCATGCGGCAGATAAATTTCGCTAGCGGGATTCGCCACCCAATCGCTCTGTTTGACATTCTTGACCACGCCCGCAATCGTCATCCAAGTCCCATTGTTCAGCCTGATGCGCCGCCCAATCGGGTCTTCGCCCGGAAAGTCGCGCTTTGCGAGCGCTTCATTGACGATGACGACGGGCACGGCGCCGCTTAAATCATGCGCGTTGAAATCGCGGCCGCGCAGCACGGGAATCTTCATGACAGCGAAATAGCCGGGCTGCACCACCCGATAAGCCGCGCCGGATTGCTGCCCGGGCCGTGGAGCGGGACGGCCTTCAACCGCGATGCCCAGCGTCCAAATATCGCCGCCGATCGGCAGATGATTAATCAGGCTGACCGCTTGCACACCCGCCAGCGACTCCAGCCGCGGACGTAGTTGCTCAAAAAATCGGATCCGGTCCGCGGCCAACGGATAGGACTTCCCGCCCGCCGCGGCTTCCAGCGTCAAAACATGACTCGGATCGAAGCCGGGATCAACCGCCTGAAGATGCTCGAACGTCCGCAGCATCAGCCCCGCGCCCACCATCAACACCAGCGCCAGCGCCACTTCGCAAGCCACCAATACCGATCGTGTTCGATGCTCGCCGCGCCCCTGCGTCGAGCCGCGCGCGCCGCTCTTCAAGGCCTCTTGCAACTCCGTCCGGAAAGCTCGCAGCGCGGGCGCAATCCCGCAAAATATTCCAGTCGCCACCGCGATCAGCACGGTGAACGCCAGCGCGGTTTTGTCGATCCCAACTTCGTCCAGGCGTGGAAGGCTGTGGGCCGGCAGCGACGCGATCAAGCCCATGACGCCCCATCGCGCAATGCACGCAGCGACCGCCGCGCCCACCGCCGATAGCATCAAACTTTCAAGCAGCGATTGCCGGATGAGCCGCCAGCCGCTGGATCCCAGCGCCAGACGCACCGCCGTTTCCTTCGTCTTTCCATTAGCGCGAACCAGCATCAGATTCGCGACGTTCGAGCACGCAATCAGCAGCACGAAGCCAACCGTTCCGAGCAGCACGAAAAGCGTCGGCCGAATATTCGCGACCACCTTCTCTTGCAGCGGCACGACCTGCGCGGTCAGGTTTGTATTCGTCTCCGGATACTGCTCCGCCAGCCGCCGGCAGATCACGTCGATTTCGGATTGCGCGTGCTTGAGCGCCACGCCGTCACGCAGCCGCGCGAAGATCCGCAGCGACCTTCCGCCGCGGTCGTGCAGCCGTTTGTCCAATACCAGCGGCGTCCATATCTCAACATTCGTCGCCCAGAATGGCGCAAACCGAAACGATTCAGGCATGACGCCGGTCACCGTATAGCTTTCGCCATTCAGCACGATGTCGCGGCCCACGATTCCTGGATCGCCTCCAAAACGCCGCTGCCACAACGGATAGCTGAGCACAACAACATGTTTGGAAGCTGGTTGATCCTCCGAAGCATTGAAGGTCCGTCCGCGCGCCGCCGGCACGCCCAAGGCGTCAAAGAGATTTGCGCTTACCTGCATCGCTGTCAATTGTTCGGCGCGCTCACCACCAGTAAGCGTGGCTCCTCCGCTCTGCGCCGCCGCGACCTGCTCGAATGAGTGCGATTGTTGGCGCCAGTCTAAATAATCCGCCGGTGAGGCCGGGAGCTTGCCTTCGTGCAGAATCACCACCAGGCGGCCGGGGTCCGCATAACTCAGCGGACGCAGAAGCACGCTGTTCACCACGCTGAAGATTGCCGTATTCGCTCCGATTCCCAGCGCCAGCGCAAGAATCGCCAGGATCGCAAAGCCCGGATTCCTGCCGATAGAGCGCGCACCGTATCGAAAGTCCTGCCAGAAATTTTGCATAAGGATTTCCTCCGTTATGACGAAAGATTCCCGCGCCGGTTAGCTTTTTCATGAGATCAAGTACGCCGCGAACCCACTTAAGATTCGTGAAAGATCAAACCGTATCGATC
>DATDHK010000143.1:0-8200 GCA_036521635.1 Bryobacteraceae bacterium
GCCCGCGCGGCAGGTCTGCGAATCGTTCGAGTCACCAAATTCAAGATGACCACCGAGCGGAAGTTGGTCAGCAAAAAACGCGGCAAGCCGGTTTACCGAACGGTTCGCCGCCGCACGCCCTATACCGTCACTGTGAGTGACGACCGTATGAATCCCGAGCGCGCGGTGCCCGCCGCGGCGAATTATCTCGCTCGCCTGGAAACGAAATTTGGCGGCCGCGATTGGGCCATTTTCGCCTACCACTGCGGCGAGGGCTGCGTGGCCGAGATGCTGCCGCTGGCTCAAGCGGCGCTGGGACGCAAACAGCAGCCCACCGTGGCCGGAATGTTTTTCGCTGCCAGTCCGGCATTTCACCGCGATCTGTACCAGGCCATCCAGCGCCACATGCAGCGCGACTATTCGCCTACTTATTATTTCCGGGTGAAGCGCGCCGAGGGGCTTCTGAACCTGTACCATTCCGATCCCGATGCATTTCGCGAATTAGCGGAACAATACCGCAACCCGAATAATCCAAATCGGCGCGCCATGGATCGCCTGATGATCTGGCTGAAATCGGAGGACGTGTTTTTCAAGTCCCTGGAGGATCTCAAGCTCGCTTCCGGCAAGAGCTTGGCCAGAGTGCTGGACGATCCGAAATATTTCGGATTTGCTCTGCCGGATTTTTCCGATAGTCCGGCCGGCCGCGAACTCTATTTGCAGGCGACCCCCGCGGCAATCGGCACGCTGCTTTACATTGCATACGAGACCCGCCGGCTTTTCGACGCGCACAAACTCAAGGGCGAGCGCTTCGTTCCGCTTCAGGTGATCGAACTGGTCAGCACCACGGACCGGCCGGCCGAGGCCGGCACGCGCATGGTGGATCCGGAGTTTCCGGAACATTCCACCGGTCAAGTGTTCGACATCGACCGCTCGACGCTGCCGCCCGGCGAGCGCGAATGTTTGAATTTCGTGCTGGACGACATGGGTTGGGACGGATACCTCGGCTTCGTCCAGGTGACGGGCGACACGCTGCACATTGGCTGCTCGCCGTCGTCGCGCGATTTCTTCGCCAGGGTATTTCAGGAAGCAACGAAGGACGCCGAGTAAGCCGTCTATTTGTCTCCATTGTTGAGCGCAGCCGGCTGCAATCCGCCAGAGAACCGAACGGTATCGCCCCACACCACTGAGAATCCCGCCATGGTGGAATCGCCCCAGACTACTGAGTCGCCCCAGACGACAGAATCACCCCAGACTACCGAATCACCCCAGACCACGGAGTCGCCCCAAACAACCGAATCGCCCCAGACGACGGAGTCGCCCCAAACAACCGAGCCGCCCCAGACTATCGCATCGCCCCAAACCACCGACATTGGGGAAACCAAGGAAACCTTCTTGGTGGCCGCGTCGTATACCGCCACCGGAGAAAGCGCCCGAAAATTCGCGAGGTCCGAGTTCGACAGTGCGCTCTCGATATCCAGATAGCCGGCGCCCACGGTAAAGATATCGGACTGGCTGCTGTAGTTCGCGGAGTCGAGCACATCGCTCGCGACACTGAAACGCGCGAACGACTTGCCGGCGGTTTTCATGAGCCGCGCCTTCACTTGATCCGGCGTGAGTTTGGAATTCTGCTGCAGCATCAGAGCCACCGCCCCGCTCACAACGGGCGTGGCCATGCTGGTTCCGCTCAGCTTGAAGTAGTCATGCGAATTCGCGACCAATGTATCGGGGAAACGCGTGGCCAGCGTGCATTCCGTGGACGCGAGCAAAGACACGACGCCGTTGCCCGGCGCCACGATGTCCGGCTTCACGATATGATCCACCGCCGACGGTCCCTTGGAGCTGTAGCTGGCAATTTTGTCGTCGCCGCGCCAGGCCGTATAGTTTGCGTTCATCGCGCCCACGGTAATGACAAACGGATCGTTGCCCGGCGAAGTGATGGTTGCGTAACCATCGGTCCCGAGGGAATTGTCGCGCCCCATGTTGCCCGCCGCCACCACCACCGCGATTCCAGCTTTCCAGGCGGCTTCCACGGCCTGGCACAGCGGGTCCAGCGCAAAACTTTCGTACACCGGATGACCCAGCGAAAGATTGATCACGCGAATGTTGTAGGTATCTTTCAGCGCGATCGCTTGATCGATCGCTGCGATCACATCCGACACCCGGCCGTTGCCGTTCGCGTCCAGCACTTGCAGATCGATGATATTCGCGTTGGGCGCAACGCCCTTCATGATGTGCGAGTAACCCGCCCCCCGCGACGACGCGCCATTCGCGGCGACTATCCCGGCCACGTGCGTGCCATGACCGTAGCCGTCGAAATTATCCGGACCGGCGAGGAAGCTGTGCCGATATACGATTCGCGAAGTGGCGCCGTCCTCCGACCACAAATCCATTTTCGGCGCTACTCCGCTATCGATAACCGCCACTCCCACGTTCGTACCCGTCAGACCCGTAGGCCAAAACCAATTCGCTTTCACCGACTGCGTGGTGATGTCCAAAAAGTTCGTCGTCGTACGATCCGGCGAAACATAGGCGACCGCGGGATCTGCCGCGATCGCTTCGATCATCGACGCCGGCGCCGTCATGTGAACTGCCGGAATCGCCTGATATTGCCGGCGAATATGTCCGGCGGTCCGAACCTGGCGCAACATGTCGCCCGTAGGCCGCGCCTTGAATTGAACGATCACCTCAACCATCCCAGCCGCCGTTGACCTCGGCATATCCGAGGCAACTTTGACGCCCGCGAATGCAACCACGCTCCCGAAAATTATAAGAACAACACGAAAGATCCCCAACATATGAACTGCTCCTGTGCTGTGGAAAAAGCAGTTCGATATCCAAATGTAAAGCTTTTAACATGTGTTACTTAGCGGACTGTGAGACACGTTCCCACGGGACAAGTTGTCACCGATGAGACAGGTTGTCTAAAGCGAGGACTAGCGAGGTACCACTGCATCGTCTCGGATCGAACTCGATCCGTGAGCTCGTTGTGTGCTGCAATAAATTGGACCAAGATCGGAAAAGAAAAATGGCTGATAATCTTCCTCTCGAAATAGCGAAACTGGCTGGCGCAACTGGTGCATTTCTTGTTGCGTTGTGGCAGTATCGGCGGGCCCAATCGTGGAAGCGGATGGAATTCGTGGCGCAGCAAATTGAAAAGTTTCGCGCCGACCCAATGGTTAAACGTGTCTTCCTGATGTTGGATTGGGTTGAACGCCGCATCGATTTTGGGCGTGGCCATAGACCAACTCGAGGATGTTACGAAGCCCCCTAAGATCACCTACAAACTAGTCGAGTCGGCGCTTACTCCGCACCAAGACAGAACCGCGCCCTTCACTCCCATCGAGGCCGCCATCCGCGACCATTTCGATGTATTTCTCGATTATCTGAGCCATTTCGAGAATTTCGTTCAAGCGGGACTTGTAAGACCCAAGGAGATCCGGCCGTATTTGAAATATTGGACCAACGCGCTCGCGGCAACGATAACATCGACCCGGGCCTGCTTGCCCAGTTTTGGAAGTTTGTGGACAGATATGACTACGGGAATGCAAGAACTTTGATTACTCGGTTTCACCCGAATGTCCCGCAGGCGTTCCCACCGGCGGGCTCGTCTGAGACAAAGTAGTCCCGGATCGTCACACCCTCTGAACGCGCGAGCTCTGAAGAATCGACTGAATCTCCGCAATCACCAATTCCAATTCCTCATCCTTAGTGTAGAAATGTGGAGCAATGCGGATGCCCGCCCCCGGCCGATAGTCCAGCAGAAAATCGCGGCGCAGCAGTTCTTGCGTTACCTCATACCCATTCGGCACATCCAGCGTGACTGTCCCCCCGCGCTGCGCGGAATCTTTCGGCGACCTCACCGGGAATCCATTTTCCTCCGCCAACTCGATGAGCGTGGAGGTCTGCCGGATCGATTTTGCCCGAATGTTTTCGACGCCGACTTCGTTAATGATTTCATATCCCGATCGCGCCGCGTACATTCCCGGAATATTGGGAGTGCCTTGCAGAAACCGGAACGCATTGTCCGCAAACTCGATCGGCTCCGGATCGAAGGCGAAGGGATTCCGATGCGCTATCCATCCCGTGACGCGCGGCTCGAGCGACGGCCAGAGATCGCGCCGCACGTAGAGATAGCCCGCGCCCGATCCTCCGCACAACCACTTCACCGATCCACCGGTGGCGAAGTCCACGTCCAGTTCGCGCACGTTGACTGGCACGGTCCCTACAGATTGATAAATGTCGGCGACCACTTTTGCACCCACAGCATGGGCGCGCTCAGTGATGGCGCGCAAATCCTGAATGAATGCGCTTTTGAAAATGACGTGCGATACCGACACCAGCAGCGTCTCGCCGTCGATCGCCGCCAGGAGTTTATCCAAAGGAACCGTGATGCCGTCTTCCGACGGCACGGTGACCACGCGCGCGCCCAGCCGCTCGAGTTGGTGATGGATGTAGAGATTCGAGGGGAAGTTCAGCCCCTCGGAAACGATCTTGTTACGCTTGCCGTTCCATTCAAAACAGGACGCGATGACGGACTGGCAGACCGACACATTCGGGTGCATGGTAACTTCACCCTCGCCCGCGCCGATTATGCTGCCGATGAGATTGCCTACCGCGATGGGCATTTCCCACCAGCCCTCCTCCCAGGCGCGAATGCTGCGAGTCGACCAGACGTCGGCGTATTCATTCAAACGGTCGCGTGTGCGGCGCGGCATCGCGCCCAGGGAATGATTGATCAGATAGACAGTGTTGTCGAGGACCGGAAATTCCTTGCGCCAGGCGAGTAGAGAATCGGGCATGTATTCATACTATTTCATCAAGGCTCACAGACGATGCGAGAATATCCGCATGGCCGCCCGCGAGTTTGATCTGACGCCCCACGCTGTCGCTCCCATCGAAACGCCGTTGCGCCGCATCATTACCAAACTGCCGGCGCCGGAATCGTTGCCGATCCTTGAAAAGCTGCAACGCTACGAGCCGCTGGCGATGCGCGGGCAACCACCGGTGGTGTGGCAGCGCGCCGAAGGGTTTCAGGTTTTCGACCCGTACGGCAACTGCTGGATCGACTGGTCTTCCGGCGTGCTCATCACCAACGCCGGGCATGGGCGAAAAGAGATCATCGACGCCATCGTCGACCAGTCAAATTCGGGATTGCTGACCAGCTACGGATTCGCCAGCGAGATTCGCGCGCGGCTGGTGGAAAAACTTGCCGGCCTGTTGCCGCAGCCGCTCAAAAAGATTTTCCTGCTCACCACGGGCTCAGAAACGGTGGAGTGCGCCATCAAGCTGGGCCGCGCGCACGGAGGCGGCTCCAAAAACATAATCGTCTCATTCACCGACGCCTTTCACGGCCGGACCCTGGGCGCGCAACAGGCCGGCGGTATTCCAGCGTTGAAAGATTGGATTGGCAATCTCGATCCAGGATTCGTGCAGGTTCCTTTCCCGGACGGCTTCCGCACCACCGATACTTCGTTCGACTATTTCGAGCGATGCCTGGCGGAGCGGAATGTCGATGCGCGCAACGTAGCGGCTGTCATAATCGAGACCTACCAAGGCGCAAGCTCGGCCTTCGCTCCACGCGAATACATGCAGAGCCTGCGCGATTGGTGCACCAAACACAAAGCTCTGCTGGTCTTAGACGAAGTGCAGGCCGGCTTCGGGCGCACCGGCACGATGTGGGGCTTCGAGCATTACGGAATTGTGCCGGACCTCGCTCTTTTCGGCAAGGGTATTTCCAGCTCGCTTCCTCTCGCGGCCGTCGCCGGAAGCGCGGAGATCATGGATTCGCAGCCCATCGGAACCATGACGTCCACGCACACCGGCAACCCGGTCTGCTGCGCCGCCGCTCTAACTTCCATCGACTTGGTGGTCAACGAAAAACTGGCGGCCAATGCCTGCGTTGTCGGCGGCGTCCTTCACCGGCGCTTGCGCGAAATTCAAGCGCGGTTTCCAGAGATCGGTTGCGTGCAAGGCAAAGGGCTGGTTGCCGGACTCTCGTGCGTCACACCTGGCGCTACGGAGCCCAACGCCAACCTTGCGTGGGAAGTTGTGCGGCAGTGTTTCGAGCAAGGCGTATTGATGTTCTCCCCCGTCGGTTTCGGCGGCGCAACGGTGAAGATTGTTCCTCCGCTCACGATCACCGAAGCGGCGATTCGCGAAAGCACCGATGTGCTGGAAGCGGCGTTCGAGGCGCAATGCAAGTAACCATCGTCGGCGGAGGGATGATCGTACACGATCAGATCCTGCCGTCGTTTTATCAACTACAGCGGCTCGGATTGGTGGACCAAATCGCGGTATGCGCGCAACATGGACGAACTCTCGCAGCGTTGGCCGCATCCGATCTTATTCGGCAAGCCTTTCCCGGACAAAACTTCCGTGCATATCCGGACACCGGTCGCGATCCCGACCAGCCGCATCCCGATTTGTTCCGTGAAGCAATCGCAGCCATGCCCCCACGCAATTTAGCGATGATCGCGCTTCCGGATCATCTGCATTTCGATGCGATTCTTACCGCTCTCCACGCCAATCAACACGTCCTGGCGGTCAAGCCGCTGGTGCTGAAGACCGCAGAGGCGGCGGCCATCGAGAAAGAAGCGCTCCAACGCGGACTCTTCGTGGGCATCGAATATCACAAGCGTTTCGACGACCGCAGTCTGATGGCCCGCCGCAAATATCGTTCCGGAGATTTCGGCGAATTTCGTTTGGGCACGGCGCACCTGATGGAAAAGTGGTATTACCGCCACTCGAATTTTCAGAACTGGTGCACCACGGAGAATTCCGACGCCTTCACCTATATCGGTTGCCACTACGTCGACCTGGTTCATTTCATCACCGGCCTGACGCCAGTCTCGGTCAGCGTACATGGCATAAAGGACAAATATCCGAATGGCCGCGAAGGGTATCTATGGACCGATGCCCGCGTCATCTGGAGCAACGGCGCTTGCCTCAACGTGCAAAATTCGCTCAGCTTTCCCGACGCCGCTCCCGGCACGAATTCGCAAGGCCTGACATTGTACTGCGCGGGCGCCGGCAAGGGTGGCCTGCTGCGCCACTCCGACCAATATCGCGGCGTCGAGCATGTCTATATCGGAAACGCCGCCGCGTACGCCGAGCCCAGCCCCGACTATTTTCAATACGTCGATCTGGGAGGCGGCGGACTTACGCCGGTCGGCTATGGATATCGCTCCATCGAATATCTGTACCGTTGCTGCCTGAAAGTGGAAAGCGCGGCAGATCGCCGGCAGGCAATTCGTGAAATCGATCAACAAGAGATGGCCGCGACGCCTGCGAACAGCCGCCATAACGAACAAGTGATCGAGGCCGCGCGCAAATCGATCCAGAGCGACGGCCAACAAGTACCAACCATCTGATCCTATTTCGCGAATTCGCCGTACAAATCCCCCAGATGCGCGCTGGCGGTGTCACCCGGATGCACCACCACTCGCCATCGAAACCGCAGCGATTGCCCAGCCTCCAGCACCCAGTGGCTCTCTTCCTGCGCCGGATCGAACGCCTTCCGCCCGAACGGATTCAGAGCGAACAGCGCATAATCCCGCGAATGCCAGTACGTAGGATGCCGCGGATTCGAAGGATGATCGAAGATCGCAACGCCGAGTTGCTCGCCCTCGATCGTGCCCGAATAATCCACCCAGTTCGAACGCTTCCCCCAGACATCTTTCATCCCCACTTTGCCGTCCGCGTTCACCATTTTGCCGGACCCCTTCTTCTCGGCCAATGCATCCGCCAGCCGGATGGCGAACGCGCCTTCTTTGGTATCGCCGAACGTGACCTTCTCCGGCGCGGTCAGAGTAATATCGAAATCGATGATGCGCAGCGTGGGGTTCGAATGGAACGTCATGGCCCGGTTTTCCACCAGCACAGTCGTACCGTTGGCGTCATTCCAGTCGAAGGTGCATTCTAAAACTCCCGACTTCGGTCCATCCTTCCAGGTAGCCCGGCGCGCCACAATGCGGCCGATCGTTCCTTTCTTATACGACGGATCGTTCTCCCAAAACTTGACCCCGTTCACGTCGTCGTAAGAAAACCAGAGTCCGCGATGGTGCAGATGGTCGGAACTTTCGCCTTCGACTTTTTCCATGGGAAAGCGCCGCGTGACGATCTTCCCGGAGGCCGACCGCAACGGCGCCAAATAAGGCTTGTTGGCATCCGCCGCCCCAAAGTAGAGCGTGGTAAACGGCTTCCCATCCACGTCGATATCGAT
>DATDHK010000144.1:0-2090 GCA_036521635.1 Bryobacteraceae bacterium
CGGAGCCCTTGGAGTCCGTGACCGTCAGCGTGAACTTATACACGTTCTTGCCGGCGCCGAGTTGGATTGTGGCCTTCGAGGTCGACCCGCCAATAATGCTGGCGCTTGGAGATCCCGCCGCCACCGCCCACGCGTAAGTGAGCGTTCCCCCGGTTGAGGTGGTGGTTGCCGAGGCATCCAGAACAACCTGGTTGAGCACTGTGGTGAAGGTCGGAGTGGCGCTGCTCGACCCATTGATAATCACCGAGACTCCGCCCGTTCCGCCGCCGCCGCCACTGCTGCCGCCGACGATCGTGAAGGTTCCGGTAGCCGCTGGCGAGTAAAGCACGATCAGGCCGCCGACAGTCTCAATGACATTGTTGATCTTGGGCGGCGTGGCCGTGGTGTAGCCGAACGAGTATGTGCCGGCCGCGCCCGCGTAGTTGCCATAAGGCGTGGCCGTGCTTTGCGTGATTGTGCCGACGAAGGACACGGCCGGGGCGGGAGTGCTGGTGACGTACGTCTTGTCGATCGACAGTACCGTCGACGCGACGAATGCGGTAAACGGAAGTTGAGACAAAGTCGTGGGGTTCGGAGCACCGGTCGGAACGACAAATACAGTCGACGTAAGCGTGTTGTTAGCGGCGTTCAGGCTGCTCTGCTCACGAATTTCTACCGCGCCCGCGGCCAGCGCGGCCAGCAGTGCGGGCGGCGCCACCGGAGTAACCGTGGTTAGAACGTTTGTTAATGCTAGGGACCGCTCCGCGGTAAACGCGGTCACAGTCTGGGCTCCCAATGGAACGGACGACAAAACCAGGCCTACAAGCAAGGCGAGGGAAAGCGCACCACCTAAGTTTCGAATCAATTTCATGTTTTCTCCTTTTTTATCAAATCTCGTGCGAAGACCACTATACTACAGCGCCCCTCTGGAAGGCGCGGCACAACTGGCGAATATGTAGAAATACTATGTTTCGACCCTCGCGGTCAAGTAGTAATTTACAGGCCCGCCTAAGGTCCACGTCCCATTGACTCCCGCGCCAAGGAAGAGGTTTCTAAAGCGAGGACCGTTCGCGCACCGCCGGCGGGCGAAGTTGAGCGTCTTCCAAACGCTTGGCCTCCTGGAACGTGAAGACCATGCGGTGAATAACGGTGATGTTCGACAATACGGCGATCACCCACAACACCGGCGCCATGCGGTCGAACAGCGCCCCGATGATGAAGAGCACCACGCGTTCCGGCCGCTCCATGAATCCAACCTTGCAGCTTGGAATCGTGTTCTCGGCGCGCGCGCGAGTGTAGCTCACCATCACCGACCCGGTCATCACAATCGCGGTGAGGACCACGTAGAACGGCCGGTTGATGATTCCGTAGTAAACCAGCAAGCCCATCAGCAAAGCGAGGTCGGAATAGCGATCCAGTACGGAGTCGAAGAAGCCGCCGAAGCGTGTGACCTGATTCGTTTCGCGCGCCACGCGGCCGTCAACCATGTCGAACAATCCGGCTCCGATGATCACCAGGCCGGCTGCCCGGAAACGGCCGGCGGCCAGCAGGATAGCGGCCGCGATGTTGATCACCAGGCCAAGGAAGGTCAGAACATTGGGGTGGATCTTGGAAAGGGCCAGTCCACGCACGATCAGGCGGATTACCTTGTTGCACGCGAGACCAATCGCGCGAGTGAATGTTATTTTCACAGCCCCTCACCGATTCTACCCGAAAACGGGTCAGTCCGGAATATCGTGGATCGTGAGCAACTTCATGATTTCCATTTCCCGGACACCGCCCGGAATCTGAACTTTCACGGTGTCGCCCACTTGTTTGCCGAGCAACGCGCGCCCGATGGGGGAGGTGGTGGAGATGCGTCCTTTGGCCACGTCGGCTTCTTCGCTGGTGACCAGGTTGTAAGTCATTTCTTCGTCTTTGGTGTTATCGAACACCGTTACCTTCGAGCCCAGGCCCACGCGGTCGTGCGGGATGCGGGTGAAATCGACCATTGACAACTCGCGCAGCCGGGCGCCCAGTTGCCCGATCCGGGCGTTGACAATGCCTTGGCGTTCCTTAGCGGCGTGGTATTCCGCGTTTTCACTCAAGTCGCCATGCGCGCGCGCTTTGGC
>DATDHK010000145.1:0-2198 GCA_036521635.1 Bryobacteraceae bacterium
GTTCGCCGCCCGCTGCTTGGCGCGGCTGGTCCGTGTCTCCCAACCGGCCGTGCGGCCGGGCACCGCGACGGTTTCTTCCTGCGAGCCGGCTATCTGCTTCATCATGGCGCAGACACGCTCGGTCTGCTGAAGTGCATTCTCCACGACCTTCTGCAGGTAGACGCGATTGCCATCGGTCTGCGACAGCTGGTGACTGTGTTGCTTGATCTCGCCCATGTAAAGCAGCAGCGCCGTCAAAGGTCCGTTGAGCTGACGTGCTATCGTGGCTCCCGCTTCATCCATTGCTCGTGTGCGCGCAGCGGCCAGTCGTGCAATTTCCAGATCGTCATCCAGAGGCGTGCTGCTTTCGATCCACTTGGAGAAGTGCGAATCGCTGATGCGGTTTTCTTGCTGTGACATACCATTTGTTTAACGAACCTATGCTCTGTGAGGGTTAATTTTGTACTCAGTAAGACTACGGTGATTTTAAGACGAGAAAGCGTCGTGATTATCGACAAATTAGGCGAAATCGCCCGGATATTGCCGCAAATTCGGCAAGCGAGATAAAATCTCCGTAGTTATACTGACCGTAAAACTGCTTTGGGCGCTCGTGCGAATGCCCGTAGTTTCACGGGCCGTGCGCGTTATTTCTTAATTTACGACGATCCTTTTTTTCCGGTTCCCTGCTAACGGGACGGTTCCATTTTTCTGCGAAGTTCGGTTTCGGAACACCGGCGTAGACGCGTGATAATGCCTGCACGCGCCGCGCCGATCGCTGAGTCCGAATAGAATCGCGGAAATTGCGAGCAATGTTACTGGTCGATCGAATTGGAGATTTTCTGCGACGGTTGACGCCGTTAGCGCGCAGCAACCTGCTGACCGAACTCGAACGGCTGGAAATTTGCGATGCCGAGATTCCGGGTTCCGCGGCGGTGCTGGAAAAATTGCGCGCGGAGTTTCGCGCGAGCGGACAGGCCGCGGAGCGCGCGGGCAATCCGCTGCGCTATTTTTTCGCGCCGCTGGAACCGCTGCTGATCGACGGCGCCGCAGATCATGCCAATCCCGGCCGGATCCTGCGCGGCTCGCTGGTTCCGATCTGGGAATGGATCAGCCGGGATCTATTGCCGACGATGGCGCGCGACTATGCCACCGAGATGAACCGGTTGATCGCTGCCGACAACCAGCCAGGAGCCCGGCGTGCCGCCGGCACGTTTCAGACCAAGGTCGTCAAATCTCTCGAGAACACACTCGGCTCATCGGGTGGCGCGGATCAAACCCGAGCGAGGCTGGCGATCTATACGGCTTCGCAGGCCGCCTTTGGCGACCTGACCAAGACGCTGTCGGTGCTGCGCGCACGCGATGCGCTGGCGAAGTTCAGCGAGGCGCTCCCGCCCACGATCAACAAATTCGATGACGCGCGGCTCTCCAAAATAAAGGAGTTGCTGGATGCTTTCAGAAAAACCAACGCCGGAGAGATTCCCTTCGCATTGGCGTTGGTCGCCATGCGTCTCAAGACTCATTGGCAATTGATCCGCCTCGCCACCGAGGCCGCGCCGAGCAAGAGTGCCGCCGATGTCGCCGCCACGCCCTATGCGGTCGCCGTCTCGATGGTGCTGGACCGGGTGGAAGACAAGCGGTCGGCCTTGCGCGTCGCCCTCAAGAACGAGCGGATCCTGGTCGCCAAGGAAATCCTGACCGATATTTACAATACCGAATACGCATTGCAGATCCGCATCGATCTGTCCGGCGAATGCGAATGGGGAGAGCGGCTGCGCAACCTGATGGACTCGATCGCCGCGTTGGTGGAGGCGGAAGTGAACCGGTTTCCCGACAATGTCGGCCACGTGCTGGGATCGCGCAGCCTGCGCAGCCATGAAACCCTGGCCGGCCGCCTGACCCATCTGGCGTGGAAGGGGCGCGACGTCGTCAGCGGCGGAGCTATCTATTGGAGGAAGCTCGTCAGCTAGCCCGGGAAATCTCGCGCCTGGAAGGGTGGCAAGGGCACGACGCCATCATGGACGGAGCGGCCTTTTGCAAAAAGCAGATCAACAAACCTGAAATATCTCGCACCTGGAAAAACAGCCTGTGACTTCCCGCCGGGACGCGTGCCCTATTGCAGCATGCCCTTGTGGCGAACATTAATTCTTCACGGGTCGCGAATTCAGGAATTTCTCGAGAAATCGTCCGGAGACGACGAACCTGAACCACCAATATGCCAT
>DATDHK010000146.1:0-2900 GCA_036521635.1 Bryobacteraceae bacterium
CAGGTATTCAATCCTTTCGAATTCCGGGAAGACATTTTCCGTATCGACTGGCGGCCTTCGGAGAAGCACGCGATCTACTTCCGTTATATTCACGATAACTACAACACAATCGACCCGTTCGGAAGCTTCACCGCCTCGTCACTTCCCACGACTCCAACGCAACGCAACCGTCCTGGATTCGGTCCGCAATTCGGCTACACCTGGATCATCTCGCCGACATTGTTGAATGAAGCGAAGATCAACAGTTCGTGGAACGGCCAGCGCACTCCGCTGCTGGGCACGAATTGGGAGCGCAGTACGTACGGATTCCAGTTTCCTCGCACCTTTGGCGGCAACGGAGAATATCCAACTGGCATTCCGGATGTTACTGTGAACAACTTTGCCAGCTTCAACGGACCGGCGCGCGTATTCCTTGAGTCGCCAACCACGGACATCGCGATCTCCGACAATTTCACGTATATCCACAACACTCACGCGATCAAGGCGGGCGTTTCAGTCATCCGCAATCGCAAAGATCAGAACGGACGCACAGTGTATGACGGCGCCGTCGCGTTCAACAGTACCGGAAACGCCAACACGTCGGGTTTCTCGCTGGCGGATGCCGCGCTCGGCCAGTTCCTCACGTATACGGAGGCCGGTAGCGATCCGCAAGGCTTCTTCCGATTCACGCAAATCGAAGCTTACGTGGAGGACACCTGGCACATCGCCCGATCGCTCAGCATCGCGGTGGGAATGCGTTACAGCTACTTCACCCCGATATACACGGCCGCAAACAATATTGTGAATTTTGTTCCAGCGCTCTACGATCCTAAGCAGGCCGTGACAGTCACACCGGCCGGCTTGATCGTGCCTGGGTCCGGCAATCCGCTGAACGGTTTGATTCGCGCCGGCAACGGTGTTCCGGCGGACCAGGTGGGGCGCGTTCCGGGCGCCACCAGTCCTGCCACACTCGCCGTTCCCGCAGGGGCGCCGCGCGGCCTTTATGATCCAGCGAATCTTTTCATGCCTCGCTTCAGTTTCGCGTGGTCGCCGCTCGACCGGCAAAAGATGGTGGTGCGCGGCGGGTTCGGCTCGTTTCACGATCGCACGCAAGGCAACCTGATCTTCTCGCAGACCGGCCTTCCGCCGTACTCCTATCAAGTGCAGTTTCAGAACGGAAATCTGGGCAATCCTTCCGGAGCGTCACCAACGGCGTTGGGACCGCAGGGCACCATCCGCGGGCTCGATCCGAACCTGAAAGTTCCGGTGACCTACACCTACAATTTCGGAATTCAGCGTGAGCTGCCAAAGGGAATGCTGCTAAGCGTCGACTATGCCGGCCACGTGAGCCGCCATCTGTTCCGTGCTCCGAATATCAACGAGCCGTCGTTCGCGGCCTTGGTCGCGAACCTGGCGATCCCCAGCGCGCAACGTCCAGTGACCAACTCCATCGTGCCGTATTTGGGCTATTCCACTATCAACGAATTCCTGAGCGACGCCAACGACAATTACAACGCCTTGCAGACTTACCTGACGAAACGCAAAGGCAACACGGTCATGACCGTCAGCTACACCTGGTCGAAGGCGTTGACGGACGCCAGCGCCTACAACTCCGCCGGCGACGTCGTCGAGGGACTCAGCCGGCGTTTCAACTATGGACCCGCATCTTACGATCGCCGGCATATTTTCGTAGCGACGTACACCTACCGGTTGCCAGTGCTGCGCGACCGCCCGAGAATTGTAAGTACGGCGCTGGGTGGTTGGGAGCTGAGCGGTATCACTCGCTTTCAAAGCGGGGCTTTGCTTACTCCCATCGGCGCTTCCAGCGTTCCCGGAAGCCGCCGCTCAGAGTATTTGGGAGGACCGGTGGCGCTGCCCTCCGATCAACGCGGAGCCGATCATTGGTTCAACACCGCCGCATTCTCGAATGCGCCCATCGCCCAAGTTGGAAATGCCGGCGTCGGGATTATTCAAGGCCCCGGCTGGGAAAATTGGGACATTTCGCTGCGCAAGGTATTTCGAATCCGAGAGCGTTGGGACATGCGTTTCACCGCCGATGCGTTCAACGTATTGAACCATGTCAATTTGGACGATCCGAACGTGACCAGCAGCTCCGCTTCCTTCGGAACCATCAGCACCTCGCAGCCCGCGCGCAATATTCAATTCGGATTGCGACTGACGTTCTGACTGTGTTATGCCTCAGTGATGAACGGACTGTGGCAAGATCTCCGCTTTGCGGCCAGGACGCTGTTAGCTCGGCCGGGCTTCCTGATTGTCGCTCTGCTTTCGCTCGGACTGGGTATCGGCGCGAACACCGCCATCTTCAGCCTGATCGATGCCGTCATGCTCCGCATACTTCCCGTATCGCACCCCGAGCGGCTGGTGCTGCTCACCGATCCAGGATGGAGCGGCGTGGCGGTGGAAACCACGGAGAGGGGCACGCGCAACGTTCTCTCCTACCCCGAGTTCGAGCAGCTTCGCGTGCACAATTCCGTATTTTCCGGAATGTTTGCGGCGCAGAGTGCGCTGAGCGATCTGGAAGTGCTCACCGGTCGAGGACAGCAGTCTGTGAAGGCGCACGTTCAACTGGTATCGGGCGAGTTCTTCGACGTACTGGGCGTGCAGCCGATCCTGGGCCGCGCCTTCACGCCGCAAGAAGACAGAGTTCAAGGAGCGAATCCAGTGGGCGTGATTTCCTACGGATTCTGGCAGCGCGAATTTTCGGGCGATGCTTCGGTTATCGGCAGGACCGTGCGCGTGGGACAGTCGAGTATCCAGATTCTCGGCGTGACGCCTGCGGGCTTTCGCGGCGTACTGGTAGGAGCGGATGCCGATCTTTGGATTCCCATCACGATGCAGCCGCAGGTTCTCACCGGGCGCGATTATCTGAAGCCGGTCGATACGCTTTGGCTGCAAGTGAT
>DATDHK010000147.1:0-5349 GCA_036521635.1 Bryobacteraceae bacterium
GGTCAAGTTGGTGCGCACGTATTCTCCGGTCCGCTTCTTGGCCTCGGCAATCGATTTGTCGCCGTACCAGCCTCGCGAGGCGACGTACACGTACTCCATACGGTTGGCCTTCGATTCCAGAAGAATCTGCTGCCCCGGATACGGCTCTTTGGGCGACAATCCCGAGCGGACCTGGTGGTGGTTCGGCTCGTCCAGGTTGTGCAGCGGCACGCTCGCGGACGGCGTGGTTCCGGGACAAGCCGGAACTTCCCCTTTTTGCAATCCCGGGTAGCTGCCAACGCGGGCCGGATCGTAAATGTAGCGCGGCGGCGCGTCGAAGCCGTAGTCGTCGGCCTTCTGAGAATCGTCGAACGGCTTGCCGGTTCCCGGATAGATTTCCACGCGGCCGCGGTAGGTTTCCCAAACGCGCGGGTCCGCCTGAGAGTTGAGCGGCAGCGACTCGTCCTGCATTCCGCGCTTGCCTTTTTTGGCCGGCCAGTGGATCGCCACAAAAGTGAGCCATCCGTAAACGGCCCCGTCCTCAATGGTGCCCTTGGGGAATCCGCCGCCAAAAGTATTGAAGTCCACCGGCAGGTGAGAAATGAAGAACTCCGCCGGAAGCGCGACCTCATAATCGTCCTGGCCGCGCAGTGTAGTTTTGGTCGCAACTACAGAGACGACGATCAGAGCCAATAATAATACGGCGGCGCGGAACAAGCCTTGCCTCATCGCCGACTCCTTCTATTCCGGCTTAATCTCCGGCTCCGCAACGCGCTGCCGGTCCAGCAAGAAACTCCAGTCCGTTCCATAGGCCTGGCGGAAACCGTGGCATCCCATGCACCCACCGCCCAAATAGCCCTTGCCTTTCAAGAACACGTTGAAAAATACCGGGTCGCCGGGATTGGGCTTGGGGTTGAACAGCGGCACTTCGTTATTGAGATAGTCGCCGGCCTTGGAGAAAGCAGTCGTGAATTGCCCGCTAAATCGCTGCGTTACCCGCGGACCCTCGATAATGACATTTGAAGCATAATAGAGCCCGGACTGCTTTCCTTCGTAATATACTCCCGGCTTTTTGTCGATCGGCGTCCATTGCATGCTGACCAACTTGTAATATTGCAAAGCCAGGTTCGGCGCCATCTTGCGCATCGTCGCCTGCGCCCCCGCATTGATTTCCACGATCGGCTGCGGGATCTCATTGATCCGGCGGTTGATGCTGATGTATTTCACTTCGGGAATATCCGCGACCGCTTCCTGGTAGTAATATAACTGGGATTCCGGCTGCACCGGCGGAGTCATCGATTCCTTTACGAACACTTGCTCCCGCTCCACCGTGGCCGGAAGAATCTGGATATTCGGCGTATACGGGTTGGCGATTTTCTTGCCTGCGTCGGTCAAGCTGCCGTCCGGGTTTTCCACCTTGACCGGCTTGCCGTCCGGCCCTAGCTTCGGGAGCACCAGGCTGTCGACATGCTCGAAGGTCGCCCAGGTGAAGTACGGCGCCGACGGCACCTTGTGCATGATGTGCATGGCCACCAGGCCCCAGCGGTCCTTGGGATCGGTGAGGCTGGAATCCATGTAGCACGGTTTTCCGTTTACAGACTTGTAATACCGGACGCGGGCGATGAAGAACTGCTTGGGATCGTCGCGCGGACCTAGCCTGCGCCACGCGGCTTTCAACTCGGCCGTATCGACCGGGAAGCTGATGTACTGCGTATCGTCGGGATCGTCCATCTCGGCGGGCGGTGGCGCGTCGAGATGCGAGCGCACGTAGTCGCCCGTTCGCTTTCGCGGCAGGCGGATCGACTTTTCGCCGTACCAGCCGCGCGAGGCCACATACACGTATTCCTGCCGGTTCGCCTTGGACTCGAGCAGAATCTGCTGCCCGGGAAAAGGCTCCTTCGGAGACAGGCCCGAATGGACGTTGTTGTGATTCGGCTCGTCCAGATTATGAAGCGGAACGCTGGCGGATGGCTGCATTCCAGGGCATGCGGGAACCTCGCCCGGCTGCAAGCCGGCATAAGTCCCGACACTTTCCGGATCGTAAATATATCGCGCAGGACCGTCGTAGCCATAATCCTTTTTCGGTTTAGGATCGTCAAATGGCCGGCCAATTCCCGGGTAGACTTCCACGCGCCCGCGAAACGTCTCCCATACCCGCGGACTCGCCGCCGCGCCCAACTGGAGGCTTTCGTCCGGCTCGTCGCGCTCGCCTTTCTTGGCCGGCCAATGCAGCGCGACGAATTCCTGCCAGGCATACACGGCCATGTCCTCGATCGTCGCCTTGGCGGCGCCGCCCCGCTGTTCGTTCAGAAGATCCTGCGGAAGATGCGCGATAAAAACGTCCGGCGGAAACTCCGTTTCGTCGGCGCTGCCGCCGGGAACAGCGGCCAGGAAAAATAGGCCGGCGGCGGAAAATCCGGACAGTATCAATGTTCGGACGCGGCGCTGCCGCCGGCGTGATTGGGAATTAGAAAGCAACGTGTCTGCCACCCTACATTGTCCGGACTTCGGAATATTTTGGAGCCGCATTATTGTTCCCGCTGGAATATCCCGCTAAATATCCTGCTTCCTGTTAGAATATCGTGGCCTCTCCCCCGCGTCAATGGCTAACTGGAGACCGGGCGACCGCGAAGCTCGTGTTCCCGGTTCACTTTTCCTTCCGCGCATACCTTTGAAAATCAGCCGCTTTTACGATGGTCATGCCGTCCGTGTTCAGGTTTCGCCGCAACGCGTCCACAATCTGAGCGGGCGTTAGCGCGGCGACCTTTTTCTCCAACTCCGCATCCCAGGCCATGGTCCGATTGATGGATTCGTTGGCGGCCAGCTTGCGGGCCAGGACGCTATCCTGCAACCGGCTGGCCTGCTGAGTGCGCCGCCAGGCAGCTTTCGCGTCGGCCACCTCTTTGGCGGTGAAGCCGTCCTTCAACACCAGCGCCAGCTCGTCTTTGAAGGCTTGCTCGACTTTGGACACGTCTTGAGGCGCGCCCTTGGGGTCTAGCGCAAGCGTGAGCAACAGTCCGCCCTTCTCCAGCGACCCGGCGCCCAGATTCGTAGCGATGGTATACGCCAGGCCGTCCTTCTCGCGAATCCGCTTCGCCAGTCTCGATCCGGCGCCAACTCCAAGCATCTGCGTGCCGAGCAGCAACGCCGGGTAATCCTCATCGTTTTCGCCCAGATCCAACCTCAGCCCGGCCACGAACGCGGAACCGGTCTTGCCGGCCGTTTCTATCACCCGGTTCTCGGCCGGAATTTTTGCGTAGGGCCGCGATATTTCCCGAAAAGCGCGGGGGCTTTTCCAGTCGCCGAAAAGTTCGGTTAGCAGCCCGCGGACCTCCCCGGCCTCAAAATCCCCCACTATCGAAAACTCCGCTTGGGACGCGCCAAAGAAATCGGAATAGAACTTCTTCACATCGCCGAGAGTCGCTTTCCTGATCCCATCCAACTGTTCGTCCGCGCTCAGAATCGAGCGAATATCGCCCTGTGGATACGGATAAAGATGCCGGCTCAGCGCGTTCATCGCCAGGAATTGCGGCTCGCTCCGGTTTTTTTCAAGTCCGGCGATGGTCGAATCGCGAAGCTGCTCGAACTCGCGAACCGGGAACCCCGGCGACCGGAGAATCTCGGCCAGCAGCTTCAGCACCGCGGGGAACTTCTCACGGACCGTCTCCGCGGAAACCACCGTGGTCGCTCCGCTTCCCGTTATCGTCACGCGCGCTTCCAGCTTTTTCAGTTCATCCTGAATCTGCTGGCGGCTGCGGGTCTTGGTTCCCCGCAGCAGCATCTGCGGCGCCAGTTGCGCTTCCGCCCGGCGATTGAACAGCTCCTCGGCGGTCCCGTAGTGAATGTTCAGCATGGACGTGATGGTGGTGCCGCGCGTCTCCTTGGGATACAAAACCAATTTCATGCCCGAAGGCAGAGTGACGCGCTGGGTCCGCTCCTCGATGGCCGCGGTGCTGGGCCCCAGGCTCTCGGTCGCGGACGCGGGCGGCGGCGCGTCCGCCATCTTCATAACCACGTCTGGCAGTCCGTTCCAGTCCATCAGCAGGTACGTCCCATAGCTGGCGACCCAGATCACCACGCGAGCTTCCGGGAGAGCTTTGGGAATCCGCAGTAATTCCTTGAGCGGCTGTGTGGAAGAACCGTCCACGGAGTGGGTGGCCACGGGCAGATTGATGGCCTTGGCAAGCTGCGTGGAAATCAAGGGCGCGTAGCTGTCCCCCAGGATCACCACGGGCGCGGTCTCAGGGTCCATGGGTTTCCCATCCACGCGGGAAACAGCGTCGTACTCGGGATGCAAATAATTCTTGATCGCCTTGCGTTCGACCGGGGAAAGATATTCCCACAACAGCGTGGGCGGCGTCGCCGCGGGCCGGGGCATTCGCTTGGAGACGAACAACGGCTTGCCGCGGGCCGCTTCCTGCGCGAAGGGATAGCGCCGGAGTCTTTCAGCCAGGGCGTCCGCCGCAATCCTCCAGCCGGCCGGGCCCCAATGGATGTCGCCCACCAGGTACAGCGAATCGAGCCGTTTCCGCCCGGCTTCCAGGAACGCGGGCAGCAAATCCACAATCTCGATGTCGGATGAGAGCAGATCGTAGAAAAATTTTCGCACGTGCGGCTGCACGATCCGGTTCTCCGGTATGCCGCCGCCGACCACCCGATCCGGATATACGTCGACCACAGTGGGAACCGGGACCACGATCAAGTCGATTCCCTTGGTCTTCAGCCAACGGCGCGTGGCCTTCAACGCCATGTTGGACGACAATCGCTCACCCCATTCGAATGGATCGGGCGCCGGTGGACTGATGTAGTAGCCCACGAATTGCGACGCCATCAGCGGCGGCGTCCCCGCCGCCGTGAGGAACGACACCGGGCGGTGGGCTTTCGTCGGATCGGTGTAAGCGATCGCGTGTTTCGAATCGAGCGAAGACGTGCGGATGTTGAAGCGCGACTCGCGGTCCATCACCGCGCGCAACTGCTCGCGAAAAGGGGCCAGGCTGTCGAACCACTTCCGCCAATCGCCCCCGGCCGAGCTTTGGCATTCCGCCATGATCGCGTCCATGGTCGCGCGCATCGACCGGCGCCGCTCTTCTTCCTGCTTGTCCGGCGGCTGCTGACACCAGCCGGCCGCCGCCAGAATCATCGATAACAACAAGAGTTTTTTCACGGCGACTCTCCCACGACGAACAGCGGATTCAGCTCGAAGTCCTGGGTGTCGTCCGACCGCTGCATCGAACGGATCGCTTTGCGAGCCTCATTGAGCGGGATGGTGCGCAACGTTATCCGCTCGCCCACGTGATGTTTCGACGCAGGCAGCAGCTTATGGTCGCGCATGACCCAAAATACGACGATCGCCTCTTTCGGAGAGTAGGC
>DATDHK010000148.1:0-11653 GCA_036521635.1 Bryobacteraceae bacterium
TGCAGAGAAGCTGAACTCCAAGGAAGAAGCTACGGACGTGAATCCCTTGCGGCAGACGCTGGAGACCGAGCTGGCGCGGGCCGAAGCGTCCGCCGATGGATTGCGCGGCCGCATCGAGACGTTGAGCCAGCAGACGCGGCAATATCGCGCGGAGCTTGAAAAGCTGGAAGGCATCCGGCCGGGCGAGCAGGAGCTGCTACGCGAAATTAAAGTGGCCGAAGAAAATTATCTGCTGTATTCAAAGAAGCGCGAAGAGGCGCGGATCGGCGATGCGCTGGACCAGCAGAAAATCGCGAACGTTGCTTTTTCCGAACCGCCTCGCGTGCCGGTATTGCCTCTGCCCAGGCTCGGGGCCACTATCCTGGCCAGCTACGGGATCGGCATGGTGGCAATTTTCGCAGGCGCGTTAGTGATCGGCCAGTATCGGCGCACTGTTTTCACGCCGTGGGAATTAGAGGCGTTCGCCGGCCTGCCCGTGCTGGGAACCATTGCGCTGCGCCAGCGCAGAGTGGCGGTGGCGATGGGAGCGAAAAGTCAATGAACGCAATTCCTGTAAAGTACACGCCGTCGAAGTCCAATGCAATGATCCGGCGGGTCCGGCCGCGGCAGGATAGCTTCAGCGGCGCACAAGCCGGTTTTCTTCAGCCGCTGCTGCAGACCATTATTCAGATCAAGAACGCCGAGGGCGGGCGCGGCGTGTTCGCGTTCACGAGTCCTGGTTCGGGGGACGGCGTCAGTCATGTCCTTCAGATCGTCGCGCAGGAATTGGCGTCGCAAAATCGCTGCCGGGTGCTGACGGCATCCTCCGCCATGCTGGACGGTGCTGCCGACGACGACATACAGCGCGCGCTGCGAGGCTGCATTGAACGCGCGCCCAGCGTGTGGTCGCTGGTGGACGACGATCATGTCGAATACATGCCCGAAGCGCTTCTGGACCGTTTGTGGGTGGATGTTACGCCGCGTGATTTCGATTTCATTCTGATCGATTGCCCGCCGCTTAATGAAGTCGGCGATGCGTTGCGGCTGGGTCACGAAACCGACGGAGTTTTTCTGGTTGTGTCGGCGGGGGAAACGAGGCGCGATCAGATTGAGCATGCGCAGAAGATCTTGCGTCATTCGTCGGCGCGCTTGCAGGGCTTGGTTCTCAACCGGCGCACGTATCCTGTGCCGAATTTCCTCTACAAACTTTTATGAAATTGTTCTGGACCGCATTATTGCTGGCAGGCTGTGTTTCCGCGCAGCCCGCGGGCTTCGCCGAACGCGACGCGCATTACAAACTGCAAGCCGAAGACAAGGTCGAGGTGCAGTATCGCTATACGCCCGAGTACAACGCCACGGTCGCGCTGCAACCGGACGGGTATGTTTCTCTTCCGCTGATCGGCGAAGTGAAACTGGCAGGGAAAACGCTGGAGCAGGCGCGGGCGGTGATTGTGTTGAAAGCCGGTGAACGACTGGCGGACCCCGAAGTCACGGTGTTGCTCAAAGAATACGTGAAGCCGTATTTCGTGGTGGCGGGCGAGGTTGCGCATCCAGGCAGATTCGATTTGCGTGGCGATGTCAGTCTGGTGGAAGCGCTGGCCGTGAGTGGCGGATTGAAGGACAGCGCCAAGCGCACGCAAGTAATCCTGGTGCACAAAGCGAATGAGGACATGGCGGAAGTGCGGCTGCTCGACTTGCGAAAAATAATGGCGGCCGCGAACATCCGCGAGGATATTGCGATCCATTCCGGCGACATGATCGTGGTGCCACGGAATTTCATCAGCCGGATTGAACCATACGTTCGCCTGGCCGAAACCAGTCTTTACACCGTTCTTTGGGGCATTAAATAGCAGAGCCAAGCCAATGCGGAAATTCGATCCACGACGCATTGCCGCAAGCTTGCTGATGCAAAACGTCGCGGCGTTATATGGCGTTCAAATCGGCCGCAAACTGATTCCTCTCGTCACCATTCCTTATCTGGCGCGCGTACTGGGGATCGCCGGCTGGGGCAAGGTAGCGTTCGTCACTGCGGTCAGCGAATTTGTGGTCATCGCGATCGAGTTCGGTTTTAACCTTTCGGCCACGCGCGAAATTGCGCGGCATCGCAAGTCGCCGGCGGCATGCGGCGAAGTGATGAGCGGTGTGCTGGGCGCGCAGGCGCTGCTGGCGCTGGTGGGCGTTTCGCTCGCGGTAATCGCCTCGCGATGGATACCACTGCTGCACGACAATCCGGCGCTATTGATTGGCGGCCTGGTCTATGGCGTGTCCCAGGGATTCGCTCCGCTTTGGTTTTTTCAGGGACTGGAACGCTTGCGTCTTTCGTCGGCGTTGGAAATCGGCGGCAAGCTGGGCACGCTGTGCGGCATGTTCCTGTTTATACACTCGCCGGCCGACGCGTGGAAATGGATGACGCTGTGCGGTATCGCACCGGCCATGTCCACCGTAGTTGCATTGAGCATCGCGTATCAAACCATTCCGCTGCGGCGCCCGACATTCAGTTTGGTTTCGACGGCGTTGCGAATGGGCTGGCCGATGTTCGTGTTCCGCAGCGCGGAAAGTTTGTATGGAGTGGGCAATGCGCTCTTGCTGGGCTTGTTTGCCGGGCCGGAGATTGTTGGCTATTTCGCATCCGCAGAGAAAATCTCGAAGGCCGCCTATGGATTGCTGACGCCCATCCGGGATTCGCTGTTCCCGCGTCTCAGCCATCTGGCGAAGTCCGGCGGATTGGGCGGCGCGGCCTTGGCGAAACAAGGCGCGGCAGTAATGATTGGGGGCGGAGTTCTGTTGGGTGGTGGAATTTTCGCGGCTGCGCCGTTGTTGATCCGTCTGGTGCTGGGCGGCGATTATGCGCCCGCTGTTTCCGCGCTGCGAATCCTGGCCTTTCTGCCGGTTCTGTTGTCGATCACGAATTCGGCGGCGATGCAGTGGCTGCTGCCTTTCGGCAAGGACGCGGTCATCAACCGCATCATCATCATGGCCGGCCTGCTGAATCTTGCGCTCTCGCTATTTCTTGCTCCGCGCTCCGCGCACATCGGGATGGCCTGGGCGGTGGTGTGCTCGGAAGCTTTTGTGTGCGTGAGCATGGTGGCCGCGGTTGCGAACATGACGCCGCGGCGGGTGCGCGCGTATGCGTGAACGCGAGCTTTGGTGGCTGAATCCGGCATACGTGGCCGGGATCATGGGCGCGCTTCTGACGCTGGCCGCCTTTGTCATTCCGGAATCGATGTATCGCACGTACTGGCGGACTCCAAAGTTTTTCGATGGGGCAGCGCTGCGAATGGTGCTTGCCTGCGTGGGGATATTCACGTGTGGCGCGATGGCGGGCGGGCTACGCAGACTCTATGCGGCTGAGGCTTCCGAAAGCGACTGGACCGAACGCGTGCCGTGGAAGTTCCTGCATCGCGTGTTCAATAGCTGCTTCTATCTTTCACTGCTCGGATATGTTGCGTGGGCGGCGGCGGCAATTTCGCGCGGGGCGACGCTTGAACTCGCGCTGGGAGTTGTGCGTGGCGACAAGGGCGCCAGCGCTTTGATGAAGGAAGTGTACCTGGGCACCATCAGCGGCATCACGACGCTCACGCAGTTGGCCATCGTGTGCTTGCTGCTCGCCGTGCTCATCGGAGTTCGCGAGGGGTGGTGGCGGGTGATGCCGAAGTGCGGAATTCTGCTGGTGCTGACCCTGATCCGCGCGCTGCTCAATAGCGAGCGTCTGGCGGTGATGGAACTGGTGATTCCAGCGGCGGTGTTGTTCGTGCGGTTGGTGATTCTGGATTCTCCTCGCGTCGGCAGCCGGCTATGGAACGCGTTGCGCGCAGCTCCGGCGCTGGGCTATTCGGGACTCATTGTCGTCTTTGGCGCTTCCGAATACTTTCGCTCGTGGATCAATTTTTATGCCGGCCGCGACATGAGTTTCTGGCAATTCGTCAGCAGCCGCTTGCTGGGGTATTACGTGACGGCCTTGAATAACGGCGCGCTGCTGACGCAAAGAATCGATCCGACCGGCGTGCCCTTCTTCACCTTTCACCTGCTGTGGCGATTTCCGGTGTTGAGCGGAATCGTGGACATGCTGTATCCGAGTTTCGCGCTGGCCGCGGTGGAGACGGATCCGTACATGCGCTATCTCGCGGTGGAGGCGAATCCGGAATTCAACAACGGCGGCGGATTCCTGCTGCCCGTTCTCGATTTCGGTTTTGCCGGAGCGCTGTTGTATTGGCTGCTGGCAGGCATCGTGTGCGGTGTGTTGTACCGCCTGTTCCAGCAAAAACGTATGGGTGGACTTTTGTTTTATCCCGTCGTGTTCGTAGGCGCGATTGAATTGACTCGCATCATCTATTGGGCCGAAGGGCGCGTCTTTGTTCCATTGTGCGTGCTGGCGATGGTGGCGTTGGCGTGCCGCTCCTACGGGCGGCGATATCGATTCTCCGGGGAGGAACCCGAATGGCAGCCATCGCATTAAACGCGCGTTTCTATTCGCACCTGCCCACCGGCATGCAGCGCTACGGTCTGGAGATGGCCAAACGTTTCGCTGAGGAATTGTTTATCGTGCGGCCCAGCCGTCCGCTGCGCGGCACCGAGGGTCATGCCTGGGAGCAGTTTTATCTGCCGCTGGCGTCGCGCGGCCGGCTGCTTTGGAGTCCGAATAATACTGGTCCGCTGGGCGTTTCCAGGCAAGTGTGCACCATTCACGACATCATTCCAATCGACCGGCCGGATTGGTTTAGTCCGCGCTTTTCGGCTTGGTATAACTGGCTGCTGCCGAAGCTGGTGCATCGCGTTCAGCATCTCATCGCGGTCTCGGAATTCACCAAGCAGCGGCTGGTGGAGCGGTTGGGCGTCGCGCCTTCCAAAGTGACTGTGGTGTGGAACGGAGTGGATGCGCAATTCACGCCGCGGCCGTTGGACGAAATCGAACGCATGCGGCGCGAGTTGGGAATCTCCAGCCGTCAATATCTTCTTTCCGTGGGATCGCTGGAGCCGCGGAAGAATCTGCGAGCTCTGATGACAGCCTGGCGCCGAATCGCGCCCACGTTGCCCGGTGAAATCGATCTGGTAGTGGTTGGGGCCAAGGGAGCAGCGCAAGTTTTTTCCGACGCAAAGCTCGGCGAAATTCCGCCGCGTGTTTGTCTGACCGGGTATGTTGCGCAGGAGCAACTGCCGGCGCTTTATTCCGGCGCGATGGCGCTGATTTATCCATCGCTGTATGAGGGTTTCGGGCTGCCGCCGCTGGAAGCAATGGCGTGCGGTACGCCGGTTGTTGCGTCGGGCACGACGTCGCTGCCGGAAGTAGTTGGCGACGACGCGGTGCTGGTGGATCCATTGAGTCCGGATTCGATCGCCGAAGGAATTCAGCGCATCGTGTTGGACGGGGCGCTGCGGGAGCAGTTGCGGCAACGCGGTTTGCGGCGGGCGGGTGGAATCACGTGGGATCGCGCCGTGACAGAAACACGGAAGGTGTTCTCTTCGCTGCTATGAAAATTCTAATTCTGATTACGCGGGCTGAACTCGGCGGGGGGCAGACGCACGTTGTGGATCTGCTGCGCGGGTTGCGCGACGAGTTTGAAGTCGAATTGGGAACCGGTGAAACCGGATATCTGACGGAAGCGGCGGAGGCTCTGGGCATCCGCGCTCACGTGATTCCGGACCTTGTTCAACCCATGCGCCCGCTGCGGGATCTGAAGGCGCTGTGGCAGTGCGTCCGATTGATCCGTACGGTGCGGCCGGACGTCGTTCATGCGCACACGTCGAAAGCGGGCGTGATCGGCCGGCTGGCGGCGCGTCTGGCTGGAGTGCCTTCTATTTTTACCGCGCACACCTGGTGTTTTGCGGAAGGAACTTCCTGGAAGTGGAAAGCGGTTGGGATGCCGGTAGAGCGCATCGCGGCACGCTGTGCGGCGCGGATCATTACGGTGTCGGAAGCGAATCGGACGCTCGCGGTGCGTCACCGGATTGCGGCGCCGGGGAAATTCGTAACGGTACACAATGGAATTGCGGACTCGCCGCATCGGGCCAATCCTGGGGAGCGTGCGGCGCCTCAAATCGTCATGGTGGCGCGCTTCAGCGAACAGAAAGCGCAGGCGCTGTTGATTGACGCGGTGGCACTAATCCGCGCGCCTTTTCGATTGGTGTTAGTGGGCGACGGACCGCTACGGCCAGCCGCGGAGCAACAGGTTGCGAAGCTAAATATTGGCGATCGAGTCAGATTCCTGGGACAGCGCATGGACATTGCGGAAATCCTGGCGTCCAGTCATATCTTCGCGCTGTTCACCCACTGGGAAGGTTTTCCGATCAGCATCCTGGAAGCCATGCGGGCTGGGCTTCCGGTGGTCGCGTCGGATGTCAACGGCGTGAGGGAAGCGGTAGCCGATGGATCAACCGGTTTCCTTGCGGCCGCGGGCGACGTAGCGACGTTCCGGCAGCGGCTCGCGCAACTTCTGCAAAACGATTCGTTGCGCGAAAAACTGGGAGCGGCCGGACGCCACCGTTTTGAAAAAGAATTCACGGTGGAGGCGATGCTCGAGAGGACGGCCGGCATTTACCGATCGGCGGCGAAGCGCTTAGTTGCGCCCCAACAGGATGACGTACTGATGCGACCCGCTAGTACCAATCGTACGTAATCGCCGGTTATAGGACTGTAGATAACCACTTCGGCACTCCCGATCTATGGGTATATGCCGGTCCTTCCCTTAACTTAGTCCTGTGGCAGTAAGCATTCATAAAATATTCGAGGATCAAACTACCAGGACGCCCGGAGCGACCGCGCTGGTCTTCGGCGACAATCGCTGGACCTACTCGCGTTTGAACGAGCGCGCGAATCAGATCGCGCACTATCTTCGCCGGCTCGGCGTCACGAAAGATTCGATTGTCGCGTTGTCGATGGAACGCTCGGCCGAGACGATTGCGGCGCTGATCGGAATTCTCAAGGCGGGTGGGGCTTATGCGCCGCTGGATGCGAACGACCCCATGGATCGGAGGGCGAATCTGCTGGCCGAGTTGGCGCCCGTTGCAGTTCTAACGGACGAAGTACTGGCCGCTACGACCGCCGAGTCTATTGAGAATCCCGAAAGTATCAGTTCACCGGACGGCCTCGCCTACGTGATGTTTACTTCCGGATCCACCGGAACTCCGAAGGGCGTCATGGTGGAGCATCGCTCGGTGGTTCGGCTGGTTCAGAACACCAACTACGTCACGCTGGACGACAAACAGGTATTCCTGCAACTGGCGCCGCTATCGTTCGATGCATCGACTTTTGAAATCTGGGGAGCGTTGCTGAATGGGTCGACGCTTGCGATCATGCCTGCCGGCTTGGCGACGCTGGCGGATATCGGGCGGGCAATTGTGCGGCATGAAGTCTCGACGCTATGGCTGACTGCCGGCCTGTTTCACGCGATGGTGGATCAGCAACTGGATCACTTGATCGGGGTGCGGCAGCTTCTGGCGGGCGGCGATGTGCTATCGCCGGTTCATGTTCGAAGGTTTTTGGATCGCGGCGGGAATTGCCGGTTGATCAATGGGTACGGTCCCACGGAAGGCACGACGTTTACGTGTTGCTACACGGTCCCGCAAGACCATCCGGTGAACGCTGCTGTTCCCATTGGCGCCCCGATCGCGAACACGACGGTATACATTCTGGATGCGCAACTGCGGCCCGTGGCGGCCGGCCAGACCGGCCAACTGTACGCCGGTGGCGACGGCGTTGCGCGCGGCTATTTGCGGCAGCCCGTTCTCACGGCTGAGAAATTTGTTGCCGATCCTTTTTCCGGTACGCCGGGGGCTCGCCTGTATCGCACCGGCGATCTTGCAAGATTGCGCGACGACGGCGCGATCGAGTTCATGGGGCGCGCCGACGGCCAGATCAAGCTGAATGGTTTTCGGATCGAGCCGGGTGAAGTTGAAGCCGCGCTGAACCAGCATGACGCGGTGAGCCAGTCGGTTGTGGTGGCGAACGATAGCCGCGCGGAAAAATCGCTGGTCGCATATCTGGTGCCGTCGAATGGACATCGGCCGGCGCCGGCGGACCTGCGCTCGTTCTTAAAGAGCAAGCTGCCGTCGTACATGGTTCCAGCCGAGTTTATTTTTCTGGATTCGCTGGCGTTAAATGCAAACGGCAAAGTGGATCGCCGCTTCCTTCCTCATTGTCAGGATGTAGCGGGCGTTGTCGCTGAAGTTTGGCAGACCGTGCTTGGCATCGCCGCTCCCGATGTGGATCGGGCGTTCTTCGATCTGGGCGGAAGCTCGCTGCAGTTGCTCCAGATGCAGGGTCACTTGGAGCGTCGGCTCAACACAGAAGTGAAACTGCAGGAGCTGTTCCAATATCCAACTCTTCGTTCGCTTTCGGATTTCCTGGCGGGACGCGAATCGCAGCATGGTTCACGCGGTGGTCCGTGCCATGAGCGAAAAGGGTCGCATGACATCGCAATGGTCGGCATGGCCGGGCGTTTTCCCGGCGCGAAGAGCGTTCGCGAGTTTTGGGAAAACCTGAAGAACGGCGTCGAGTCCATTACGCGCTTCACGGATGATGAACTGGAAGCCGGCCAGGGCCCCAATGCAATCAAGGCGCGGCCAATTCTGGACGACGTCGAGCAATTCGACGCATCCTATTTCGGCATTCTTCCCAAAGAAGCCGAGGTGATGGATCCGCAGCATCGGGTTTTTCTGGAGTGCTCGGTGGAAGCGCTGGAAGATGCAGGCTGCGATCCCGCGCGGCTTAGCGGCGCGATCGGCGTATTTGCAGGATGCAGTCCCAACACTTATTTCCTGCACAATCTCTGCGCTGGCCGCGAGTTTGTTGAAGACTACACGGGTGGCTATCAGGTCGCGAATTACCAGACGATGTTGGGAACGAGTCCGGATTTTCTTTCCACCCGGGTATCGTACAAACTGAATCTGACCGGCCCGAGCATTACGCTGGGCACTGCTTGTTCCACTTCGCTGGTGGCCGTCACACAAGCGTGTGAAAGCTTAATAGGCGGGCATTGCGATGCGGCGTTGGCGGGCGGCGTCTCGATTACATTTCCGCAAAAGCGGGCGTATGCATACCAGGAAGGCGGACTGGCCTCGGCCGATGGACACTGCCGTGCATTTGACGAAAATGCACAGGGGACGGTATTCGGATCGGGCTGCGCAGTGGTGGTTCTCAAACGGCTCGAAGATGCGCTTGCCGCGGGCGACTCCATTTACGCGGTCATCAAAGGATACGGCGTCAACAATGACGGCGCCACCAAAGTAGGATTCACCGCGCCGAGTATTGAGGGACAAGCGGCTGCCATTCGCAGGGCGCATGCGATGGCCGGCGTCGATCCCGCAAGCATCACGTATGTGGAAGCACACGGCACCGGCACTCCGCTGGGCGACCCCGTCGAAATTGCGGCGCTGACGCAAGCGTTTCGGTTACGCACCGATAAGAAGCAGTTCTGCGCGATCGGAACGGCGAAGACGAATGTCGGGCATCTGGACGCCGCGGCCGGAATTACCGGGCTGATTAAGGCGGCCCTCTCGATTCGCGATGGCGTGCTGCCATCCACCTTGCATTTCAAGAGACCGAACCCGCGAATCGATTTCGCGAACAGCCCGTTTTTTGTGAATGACAAATTGACCGAGTGGAAGCCGGTTGAGTTCCCGCGGCGCGCGGGCGTTAGCGCTTTCGGCGTCGGTGGAACAAATGCGCATGTGATTCTGGAGCAGGCGGCGGCAGCGGCGAGCAGCGCTTCCAATTCCTCGCATCATTTGCTGGTGATGTCGGCCAAGTCGCAAACCGCGCTCAATGCAGCGTCGGAGCGCCTGGCGGATCACTTGAGAGGTCAGCCACAGGCGAATCTGGCGGATATCGCCTACACGCTACAAACCGGCCGAAAGCAATTTGAACATCGCCGGTTCATTGTGTGCGCGGGTGTCGAGGACGCGATTGCGCGGCTCGTAAACCCGGCGGCGGCCCAATTGACAAAGGCGCTGCCCATCGCCTTCGCGTTTCCTGGACAGGGCGCACAGTATCCCGGCATGGGCCGTGAACTCTACGGCGCGCTGCCGGTGTTTCGCCAGCACGCGGACGAATGCGCGGAACTTCTGCGTCCCCATCTTGGCTTGGATATTCGCAGCGCGATCAATGGGGAAGTCGGGCACTTGCAGCAGACCTCCATCGCGCAGCCCGCCATCTTCACCATCGAATACGCGCTGGCGAAACAGTGGATGAGCTGGGGAATCCAGCCGCAAGCAATGCTGGGACACAGTGTCGGCGAGTTTGTGGCGGCGTGCCTGGCTGATGTCTTTTCGCTTTCTGACGCACTGGCGCTGGTTGCGGCCCGTGGCCGGATGATGCAGGAATTGCCGCACGGGAAAATGCTGTCGGTTCGAGCTTCGTCCGAAAAGATACAGCGGTACGTCGGGCCAGAACTTTCTATCGCCGCGCTGAACAGCCCGAATCTTTGCGTGATCGCGGGGCCAGAGGGCGATATGTGCGAACTCGAACGCTCGCTGAACCGCGCGGGGATTGCATGTAAGCAACTGCGAACCTCGCATGCTTTTCATTCCGCGATTGTCGATCCGATCCTCGGACCGCTGGCGGAATACATCCAGAAGATTCCGCTTCGCGCACCGTCCATTCCTTACATTTCCACGCTGACTGGCGAATGGATCACCAACCAGCAGGCCACCGATCCGTGGTATTTCGCGCGGCACTGCCGGGAGACGGTCCAATTCTCGGCGGCGGTGCGCTGTCTGCAAAAGGATCGGTCCTGGTGCGTACTTGAAGTGGGTCCCGGCCAATCATTGACAACGTTGGTGCGCCAACACGAACAAGGCGCAACGCATTCGTTGATCGCAGTGTCGAGCCTTGCACAAAACGAAACGGCTGCCATGTTATCCGCGTTGGGCCGGCTCTGGCAGTGCGGCAGCGAGCCGGACTGGAACGAAATCCATCGCGGGCGGAGGCGGCGGCGCATCTCTCTGCCGGCGTACCCGTTTGAGCGAAAGCGCTATTGGATCGATCCCCCAAACAAGAAAAGCAATTCAGAAAGGACCGTGGAATTGTCTCCAGAGAGGACTACCATCGCTATGCCAGACCGGCCAAACCGGCTACGAAATGAAGTGATTTCCCTTCTCGAGGAATTGTCCGGAATAGATATCGACCGCGCGCAAGGCGCGACGTTTCTCGAGATGGGATTCGATTCGCTTTTTCTGACGCAAGCCGCGCAGGTCCTGGAAAGCAAGTATGGCGTGAAGATCAAGTTTGTCCAACTGCTGGACGATCTCGGCACTATTGAAAGGCTGAGCGCTTATCTGAATTCAGTGCTGCCCGCCGCTACTGAACCGACGCAAATTCTAGAACAGGCGGACGCAAGCGGTCTTGAAAATTTAGTGAAAATGCAACTCCAGGCCTTCGCCGACCTAACGTCGCGGCAAATGGAGATGATGAGGGGCCTGCCTGCTTCCGTTCCGCCGCCGGCTGAGAAGACGAATTTCCAGACGTTTGGTCCGTACAAGCCAATCCAAAACAGTTCCGGCAGCGATCTAAATCCTCAGCAGGAAAAATATCTCTCAGCATTCACCGCCCGCTACACTGGCCGAACGAAAGAATCGAGGCGTCTGGCACAAGCGCATCGACAGAGACATGCGGACCCTCGCGTGGTATCCGGGTTCCGCGCGCAGTGGAAAGATCTGGTCTATCCGATCTCCGTCGCTC
>DATDHK010000149.1:0-19334 GCA_036521635.1 Bryobacteraceae bacterium
CTACCAAACCGCTCCCGTACAAAGCAACTTACCGAGCCGCGACAGTAAGGGAGCGGTACCGGCGAACCTTTTTCAGCATCGCACGTGTTCGCATGCTATTCTGTCCTTGGCGTTTCAGGACGCCGCCGTGTCCGCGGAAAGGACTGCGTCCCCCTGAATTGTCTGGTCAGATTTCGTAGTTTCGATGAACTCTTTTCTGCCCGAGTAAGCGGACACTGGGCGCAACGGGAAGGAGCTCATGGTGAAAAAGAACCTGCCTACTCGCTCGCTCCGCGAGCACCCGGACATAGATCAACTCAAGCGCCAAGCGAAAGAACTGCTGGAAGCTTTTCGCGAAGGCGCAGCCGCCGCCGTCGCAGAGGTGAACGCGCACTTCTCCGCCGCCGATCGCGCGAAGTTTGCTCTGCACGACGCGCAGCTTGTCCTTGCCCGCGCATATGGCTTCGACAGTTGGCCGAAGCTCAAAGCTTACGTGGACGGCGCCACCGTAAAGCGGCTGGAAGACACGGTGCATGCCGGCGATATCGAGCGTGTGCGCGCGATGCTCACAGCGCGCCCGGAGCTGGTTGCCAGCGCCGCCCTCCACAACGCCGTTTTGGCTCGCTCTCCTGAAATGGTCCGCGTGCTCATGCAGCACGGCGCCAACGCGCGCACCGGTATTTATCCGCACCGCGACGCCACCAGTCCGCTGACCATTGCAATCGAGCGCGGATACGACGACATCGTCGCCATCATTGACGAAGAGGAGCAGCACCGGCGCGAAGCCAGGAGCGGCACGAATGCAGCGCCCGCGCCGCACGATCTGTTCCAGGCAATTGCGTCCGGCGATGACGAGCGCGCCATCGCGGCGATGGAGGCCAATCCGGCGTTGATCCAGACCTGTACTCAAGAAGGCTGGACGCCGCTGCATGTTGCGGCGCAAAAGCTCAACCACCGCCTGGTCGCGTGGCTGTTGGATCGCGGCGCGGACCCAACCCGGCAAGCCAATGGCGAATGGACCGCATTGGACGCCGCTGCGCACGGGTCCGGAGAAGAAAGTGCGGAGCAATTCGCATCGGTGGCGGCGCTGTTGCGCAAACGAAGCCCCGTGTTGACCGCCCGCGCGGCCGCAGCTCTCGGCGAAGCGGACTGGCTACGCGCGAAGCATGCGGAGGGAACACTAACCAATCCCATCGACGATTCCGGCGGACTGCTCACCATCGCGGCCCGCCACAACCGGCCGGAAATTCTCGCGCTATTCCTCGATTTCGGATTCGACCCCAACGAGCGGACACGCTTCGATCACGTGGGCGGCGACGACGTAGCCTTCACATCGGGAATGCCCCTCTGGCGCTGCGCGGGATCCGGCAAGTATGAAATGGCCGAGATGTTGCTCAAGCGGGGCGCCGATCCGAACGCCGACGTATATGCCAGCGGAACGCCGATGTTCCAGGCATATAGTCAGGCCGATTGGAAAATGGTGGAACTCTTCACGCGCTACGGCGGATTGCCCGAAGCGTCGACAGCCGGGCTTTATCGCCAGACCGAACTCGCGCGAAAGATGCTCGCGGGCGAAGTGAAATATCGATTGGAGGGCGACGGACAGCAGACGCTGGCCGAACGGCTCCTCTGGGGCGCGGCATGCGGCGGCGATCCGGAAATCGTGCGCATGGCTCTCGAGCAAATCGAGTGGCCGCGCGATGACGCACGTTGGTTTGGAATGCTCGAACAACCGCTGCGGATCTGGAGTCACGGATCGATCGGGGCCGCGTGGGATCGCGGAACGTATCTCACATGCTTCCGCCTGGTTCTGGAGCGTTGCGACCCGAACCTCCGCGGACGAGCACAAGACGGCGGCCGCTTCGGCCTCACCATTCTGCATAGCGTGGCCGGATCGCGCCCGCACGTCACGCCGGACCAGCGCGTCGCTTTCGCGGCCATGCTGCTGGATGCCGGTGCGCGGCTCGACATCCGCGACAATCTGCTCAAGAGTACTCCGCTCGGTTGGGCGTGCCGCTGGGGCCGTATCGAGTTGGTGAAGTTGCTTTTGCAGCGCGGCGCAGATCCGGTGGAGGCGGACGCCGAGCCTTGGGCTACGCCAAAAGCGTGGGCGGAGAAGATGGGGCATGCCGATGTGCTCGCCATGTTGCGCGAGCTGTTGCCGTGAAAAAGCTTCGCGCGCGGCCAAACCTCGATCAACTCCGCCGGCAGGCGAAAGAACTGCTCGACGCATTTACTGCGGGCGAACCCGGCGCCGTCGCCGAAGTCAACGAACACTACCGCGATGCGAATAGGACGGCGTTTGCTCTACACGACGCGCAACTGGTGCTGGCGCGCAGTTACGGTTTCGACAGTTGGCCCAAGCTCAAGGCGTATGTGGACGGCGTCACCGTCCACCGCCTGGCCGAGGCCGTGCGCGCCGGCGATATCCCGCAGGTGCGCGCAATGCTAAAAGCCCGTCCGGAGCTCGTGAACATGGACATGGCGGAGAACGACGAGCATCATGCCCTGCACTACGCCGTGTTCAAGCGCGATCCCGAAATGGTGCGCGTGCTGATGCATCACGGCGCGGACGCCCGGACCGGAATCTATCCGCACCGCAATGCGACCACCGCGCTGACAATTGCGACAGAACGCGGCTACGGTGAGATTGTAGCCGTCATTCAAGAAGAAGAACGGCGCCGCCGCGCCGCGCTCAGCGGCCCTAACGCGATCGCCACCGTGGAGCCCGACGAACTGATGGAAGCGATTGTAAACGGAGACGACGAACGTGCGCTCGCCATGCTGGAAAGCCAATCGGCCCTCACTCACGCATGCAACCGAAACGGGTGGACGCCACTGCACGCGGCGGCGGCGATGCGCAATGAGCGGCTGGTCGAGTGGCTGTTGCAGCACGGCGCCGAAGTGAACCGGCGCGACCCGCAAAGCCGCACGCCGTTGGATCACGCAGCCCGCAGACCGTGGAGGAAAACTGGCAGCTCAGAACAATTCGTGGGGGCGGCCAACCTGCTGCGTCAGCACGGAGCGGAGTTGACGGCCAGATCCGCCGTGGCTTTTAACGATGCCGATTGGCTGCGCGCACGGCACGCCGAAGGCACGCTGGTCAATCCGATCGAGGATTGGGGCGGACTCCTCACGGTAGCGGTCCTCCACGACAAACCAGAAATCCTAACCCTGCTCCTGGATTTCGGATTCGATCCGGACGAGCGTGTGCGCCTGGCAGGTGTGGAGGAAGTATTCTACTCGCAGGCCATGCCGCTATGGCATTGCGCGGCTCACGGGAAGCTCGCGATGGCGGAAATGCTGCTCCAACGCGGCGCGAATCCGAACGTGCACGTGTACGCCAGCGGCACGCCCGTATACAGCGCGTATCGCCAGCGGGACTGGACCATGGTCGAACTGCTGAAGCGTTACGGCGGCGTAGTGGATCCGATAACGTTAAGCTTGTTCCACGAAAAAGAACTGGCGAGGCAAATGCTCGCCGACGAAAAACAGGGCCGGCTGCCCGCTGGAATATTGGAAGGCAAAAATGTATCCGAGGATCTGCTGCGCGGTGCGGCGGACAGCGGCGACCAGGAAATTGTGCGTACGGCGCTGGAGGGCGTCGACTGGCCCCGCGACGACGATCGCTGGTATTGGATTCTCATGCAGGCAATCTGGGCCCCGAGCCCCGAATGCTTCCGGCTGATACTCGATCGGTGCGACGCAAACCTGCGTCATCCGCGCTTCGGCCGAACCATTTTGCACGATGTAGCCGCGTTGGGCGGCGATAAGACGGCGGAGAAAAGCCCCGAGTTCGCCGCCATGCTTCTGGACGCAGGCGCCAAAATCAATGAGCGCGACGACATCCTCAAGAGCACGCCGCTAGGCTGGGCCTGCCGTTGGGGCCGCATCGAATTGGTAAAGCTCTTGCTGAACCGCGGCGCGGACCCAGTAGAGGCCGATGCCGAGCCGTGGGCCACTCCGCGCGCGTGGGCGGAGAAAATGGGACACGGGCGCGTGCTCGCGTTTTTACTTGGTTGGCTTCAGCGCTAGTACCGCATAAGCCGTCGCCGCATCGCTCATGAAACGGCCGGCATCCGATGACAAATCGCGTTGCTTGTTCAGCGAATACGCCAGCCAGCGGCCTTCACTTTTATCCTGATTTGACCCAAGCCACGCAAGGCTGCGGCTCAACTGCGGCTGGTCCCGCCGCACACCGGCCTGCTGCAGCACGAACGCGACGACCCCTGTCGCATAGCCGTCGCTCTTCGTCTCCAACGGTGTGGCGTCTCTGCGCTTCCACGCACCAACGAACGACGACAGGCTGAAGCCCCCGTCTGCCTGCTGCTTGCTCAGCGCTTCATCGACAATGGATTTCTGCTGTGCAGGCGTTAGCAGTCCGGGCAGCTTCGCCGACGCCCATAGCAGCATCACGCGGTTAATCAAAACTTGCGAATCGCGTTCGTGCACCAGATATTCACGGAGCAACTGCATACCATCCCGATAGTCGTCAGGCGCGCTCGCGGCGGCGATGGCGGCTAGCGTGGCGCCGTAATATTGCGAGTCGCCCTCCCAAGGCGAGTTGTGAAATTGCAACCAGGACCACGCTCCCTTGGCCTCTCCCGTTTTCAGTTGTTGCGCCCACATATTGTCCAGCGCCGCGCGGGTGTCCGCGCTCAGCTTTCCGGTCTGCGTGTCATAACCCGCCAAAATCAGCGCGTTTAGAATCGACTCCGTCCCGCGCGATTCCTCTGTCTTGGGATTGTCTTTGGTTTTGCCGGAATAAAATGGCTCGACTTCTTTCCACAAGCGAACTCGCTTGGCGACGTTGTCCAAAAGCTTACGTTCAATTGCCGACGGCCCCGATTCCGCCAGCGCCCCGCGAAGCGCCGGCCGAGCCATGGCATAGGGGACTGCCGTGTGGCACGAGACGCAAAACGTTTCATGATCGCGCGCGGCCGTTGACCAGCCCATCCACCATTCCATTCGGCCATCAAGGTAGGATGCCGCCGCCTTGCCGCTCCAGGAATTAGAAGACTCAGTGGCGCCGAACAGACTCGCGACGGCGCAAACAACCAGCATGGAAATTCTGAATCCGGCCATATGCATAAGCTTACCGGTTTTGCGAGACTGGGGAAAATGGAAACAAAACGAATAGCAAGTCAACTTCGCCGTTCCTATGAAGGAATTGCGTGGCATGGCCGTTCGCTGCGCGAATTGCTGGACGGAATGACGGCGGAGCGCGCGGCTGCCAAGCCGATTCCAGATGCGCATAGCGTCTGGGAATTGGTGCTCCACGTTGAGGCTTGGGAACGGATGGCTCTGACCACGCTCGAAGGGCAGCCCTTTGAGTCGATGACCGGCGATTCAGATTGGCCGCCGGTTCGCGAAACTACCGCGGAAGCCTGGCAGACCGCTTTGGAGCGGCTGCAATCCACTACTTCAAAGCTGATCGAGACCATCCGCTCGATGGAGGAAGCGAAGTTGGACGAGATCGTGGCCGGAAAAGAATTCAACCACTATTTCCTGTTACACGGCGTAGTGCAGCACAATTTGTATCACGCGGGACAGATCGCGGTGTTGAGGAAGCTATAAATCAACTCCCACGTTTCCTTGACGATTTTGAATCCGGCCTTTTTGTAAATATGCCGCGCCGCATGAAGTGTGGGGCAGGTTGGCAACCTGCGGCCGATTGGCAATCGGCCCGTAAATAAATATTCCGCATCCAAATGTTTTCAGGCTCAGGACCGGTTGCGTGGCTTAAATTTTAGCGCCGTGTGCGTCGCGGAGAACGCGCAGACCTTGATGTCCGCGAACCCAGCCGCGCGCCCCGCCGCCAGCACGTCATTTTCGGTAATGCTTTTCAGGCCCTTGGGATACACAATCCAGACCGGACTGTCCGTCAGATAAGCCAACTCGATCAGCTCGTCCTTTTGCTTGACCGCCAGGAACGCGAGGTCGGGCTTGGATTTGACGACAACCGCGCCGCGATTCGCAAGCTCCCGGCGAAAGTCCTCGTCATGTTTGCCGATCAGTTGTACTTTACTCTGCGGCTTCACTCCCAGTTTGTCGAGGCGCCCGGGCGGATTCCGAATGCGATCCGCCCACTTCTCCGCTTTCTCACCAATGTGGAAAACCGCCAGGCCTTCCGGAAATTTGATCTTCAGCTTGCCGCCCGCGGCCTCCATGCTTTCGATCCCTTGGAATGCGATCTTCAAGCGAAAGCCGCCGCGAAAAATGATCTCGGTCGATTCCAGCAGCGCTTTGCCTTCCGAAGATTGCCGGCCGAACTCGACTCTGCACTTGAGCTCTTGTCCCATTCAATCCGCCGCCTCGCCGAATTTCTTGTGCAAGCTTTTGAGGTACGCCTCGATGCTTCCGCTATAGCCGAAAACGAACCGCGCCATGAAACGGAAGAGGGGATTGTAGATTTCGCCGGCCTCGGTAATGGTCAACTCGCAACCGTCGGCCACGGGCTTGATCTCGTGCGTCCAAGTGCCGCCGAAGGGCAATTTCTCGGTAGCGATGCGAGTCACGAGCCGCGTTTGTGCAATCTCTTCGATGCTTTCGTAGACGATGGTCTGGCCACGCTTGTCGGTTTCCGACCACGCTCTGTGCCCGTTTCGTGGAGGAAGATTTTCGAAACCGCGGACGTCCGAACGCCAGTTGGGCGGCCCGGTGATGGCCTCCCAAATTGCCTGTGGCGGCTGTTTGAATGGCGAAGAGCGCGATGCGACGTGGGCTTTTGGCAGCGTCATCCCGGCGATGGCGATCGCCGCGACGAAGAGAATCAAGACAGCGACGATTATCAAAATCCATCTCATGCGTGACTCCTGGCTGCGGACTTAGGACTGGTGTTTTGCATCGCCCGGGCCGACGCTTCAGCCAACAGCGCCAAGCCGTGAATTGCCTGGCGTCGTTCTTCGGCCGTCAACTGATCGAGCACCGCTCGAACGCGCCGCGGATCGAGCACCGACTTTTGGGATTTGATCCGCACTCCGGCCTTGGTCAGGCGCAGGCCCACCCGCCTTCCATCCGTGGCGTCGCGCTCTCGAATGACATACCCGTTGCGCGCCAGGCGGTCGATCGTCAGGGACATGGTGGAAGCAGTGACGCCCATGTGCGCGGCCAGCGTCAGCAGGCCGGTGGGTTCAATTTCGTCCAGATGATCGAGCACGCTCGCCTGGTGCGAGCTGAGGATGCGGTTACGCTTGGGATCGGCCACATGACGCGTGTGGCACGCAAAGTAGATGCGCGGATAGAAGGACATCAGTTGAGCGACTTGATCGGGCAACAATGCCAGCTTAGCCTATTTACTTTGATTTGTCAAAGCAAATTAAGATAGGTCACGGCCTTGCGGATATCGGAAATGCGCTCCTGTTGGTTTTCCGCCTCGCGCTCGATGTTGAGCGGGCCGCGGAAGCCGATTTCTTTCAGGGTGCTCACGAAGCGGGGGATGCCCACGGAGCCTTGGCCCAGTGGACGCTCGGCGCCAAGAGCGTCCGGCTGGCCCGCCGGCGGCCAGTCGCCGTCTTTAGCATGTACGGAGAGAACGTGCGCCCCCAAAACTCGAAGCGCCTCGGTGGGGTCGCCGGTTCCATACAGGATCATGTTGGCGGGGTCGAAGTTAATCCCGGCATTGGGGCGATCAACGTCGTTCAGGAATCGCTGCAAGACGTGCGCCGGCTCCTGTCCGGTTTCGAGCGCGAACGTTTGCCCGTGCCGCGCCGCATGATCGGCGATGCGGCGCACCATTTCGCGGACCGCGGCGTAATCGGGATGCGTGGTGTCTTCCGGGACGAAGCCGATATGGCAGGCTATGCCGCCAACGCCCAGAGCCGCCGCAAAGTCGCTGATCGCGCGCGTGCGCTCTTCCCGCTCTTCGCGTGTCGCGCGCGGAATGAATCCGACAGTTCTTTGGACCGTTGGAATATCGGCGTAGCTCTCGCCGTTGTAGGATGCAACCACGGTGACTACAGTAAAGTTCGCGGCGTCGATGTCCGCCTTCCATTTGGCGGCCACTGAATCGTCGAGCGCTAGATCGCCGGGAATCCCCAACTGCCCGCACCGCACTCCCAACGACCGGATTTCCTCCAGGGTGTCCCTTCCCGCCCAGAACATAACACCGGTTTCATGTTCTTTCAAAGATCGCATCGAATCTTCTCTCCGTTCCTGTTTCTAGCTTCCAGCATGCAGCGGGTAAGAGCGACGGCGTCGGCCGACTCTTCCGGCAAGCACAACTCCGGCGCGCGCCTGTGCCGGCAACAATCGAGAAAATATTCGATCTCGGCTCGATAGCCGTCCCGCTCCTGCATGGGAAGCAATTCCATTTTTCCATCCGCGCCGTAGAGCGCCGGAGGCCGGCCGAGCGAACTGTACTCCACCGTTCCGCCATCGGCGACCACCGTGTATTCCATCGAAAATGGGTACGACTTCGGATGGAGCCAGCCGCCGGTGACGATGGCGGTTCGCCGGCCGGGGTAATGCAATTGCGCGGTGATGACGTCGACTCCGGATGCCAGCGCTTCGTGGCCGGTGGCGGAAACTGTCTCGGGCTTGCCGAACAAATGCAGGCACATGTCCACATCGTGAATCAGCAGATCGAAGACGCCGCCGCCGCTTTGCTGCGCATCCGCCAGCCATCCGCTCCAGGTTGGCGCCGCGCAACGCCGCTCGAACTTCGCACTGCGCGCGGCGCCAATGCGGCCGGACGATAGAACCTCGCCCAGGGCCGCATACGTTGGAAAAAACCGCAGGACGTGCGCAACCATCAACACACGATCGTGGCTCCTGGACCCGGCGATCATTTCTCGGGCGGACGCCGCATCGAGCGCCATTGGCTTTTCTACCAAAGCATGTTTGCCGGCTCTAACCGCATCGATGGCGACTGAAGCGTGCTGGCAAGTGGGCAGACAGATGTCCACCGCATCGATGCTTGGATCTTCCAGCATCTGGCGGATCTCGCGGTATTTCGCAACACCGCTGAAGTTGAGCCGCGCACCCGGCCCGCCGGTGTTTCCCTGAATCGCGCTCAGGTCGCCCGAAAGCTTTTTCTCATCGCGGCTGCAGACCGCGGCCAGTTCGGCGCCGGGAATGGAAAGCAGAGCTTGGATGTGCGTGCTGCCCATAAACCCGAGGCCGATAACGCCCACACGCATTTTGGTCATTCTTCTCGTAAAGCTACCATCGGATCTATTCGCGCTGCTGAACGTGCAGGTATGAATGCCCCGAGCTATTATCCCAACCGAACGCCAATGCGGTTCTTTTAAACCAACTGGTCTTGCTCGTGTTCCACTTCCGCGTCGAATACTTGAGAGGCGATCGCTTCCGGCTCGGGGGCGTTAGGAACATGAGGCATCAGCTGTTCGATCACTTGAGCCAAACTCGTCACCAACGCATCCGGCTTGGACCGCTCGAAGCGCTGCAGCGCCTGCGCCACATCCCCTGTGAATCCCCAGATCCCCACTATCAATTTGCTCTTCGGAAAGCGCGCCCGCAGTTGTGCGCAAAGATTTCTGGCATTCGCAAACGCAAATGGCGGCAAGGCGGATACGCAAATCACATCGTCCGGCGCCAGCTCCGTTATGGGCGCGGACCCACCGGCGGGGAACGAGAACGCGGTATACCCCTGTTGCTCGAGAAGCTGCAACAGCATCGAGTTGGTTATTTCATCCGCTGCGTCGCTGGCCGCGAAACAAAATACTTTTCCCGGCGCCGGCTGAGGTTGCGTGGAGATCTCATTTTCTTTCGGAGTGTACGAAGACAGCTCCGCGACTATCTCATTGACGCTTAAAAACAGGAACTCTTCGCGGATCGGATCGAGGGCGCCTTTGTGGCGATCTTGCTCCGCCATCGCGAGAGCGGGAATCAACACCGAGTCGTACAGCTCGGCCAAAGTGTGTTCCTTGAGGAACGTATCCACAACGTCCCGGGCTTCCTGCTGATCCATCGCCAACAGACGTTGATAGAGGTGCGCTTCCGCCGCCAGCACCGGTTCATCGCCGAGCAACACGTGCAGAAACGATAGCTCCGGAACGTAGCGCCCCAGCACTACGACGCACACCGTGAGCGGCGTCGAAAGAATCAGTCCGGCGGGTCCCCAGAGAATGGTCCAGAAAATTGCGCTCACCAGAATGGCTAGGGAAGAAATTCCGGTATGAACTCCGTATAGCCACGGCTCCACAAAGTTCGCGGTCAATATTTCCAGCGTTCCGTAGAGGACCACAACCAATACCGGAGGAAGCCAGGTGTCGGACAGAGCCAGCGATAGCAAGAGGGGCAGAAATGCCGCGATCAATGTCCCGACGTACGGGACGATGCGAAGAGTGGCCGCCACCGCTCCCCACAATGCCGCGTAGGGCAATCCGATTGCATAAAGGCCCAAACCGAACAAGGCTCCAAACGCCGCGTTCACCAGGAACTGCAGCAGCAGGTAACGGCTGATGCGCCGGGTAGCGTCGTCCAGGGCTTCGGTCATCACGTTCAACTGGCCCAGCCCGACGAGATGGATCAGCCGGTTTCGCAAATCCTCGCGCTTGATCAGCATGAAAACCGTCAAGACGATTACCAGGCCCGTCATGGCCAGCGGAAGAAGGAAGGGCTCGATGATACGCCGCAACGACTCCACGCTGTTCTCCTCCGGTGGAATAACCTGTACGGGAAGGGGAGCAGCGGGCGCCGTGGACGGTTTCCGTTTGGACTGATCCCGGGCCGCGTTTGGATCGGGGATCGTGGGATCGATCTTGGTCAACTCCTTGCCGATTTCTTTAACGCTGGCCGCGGCCTTCCCAAACGAACCTTTGGCCGGGAGATGCAAGGCTTCGATGCGGTTCCGAATATTCAGACGGTAACGCGGAAGTTCGCTGACGACATCGATCAGTTGGTGGCCCAGCACCCAGCCGACGCCGCCAATGGCCGCCATGGATACCAGGATCGTAAAACAGACAGCGAGAATCCTGGGAACATGCATCTTCTCCAGGCGACCGACGACGGGCGTCAAGACGAACGCAAGCACCAAGGCGAATGCCAGAGGGATAAAGATGCTGCGAGCCAGGTAGAGCGTGACGATAACCGCGGCCGAGATGGCTATCGGCGCGAAAGTAGACGGATTCGATGAGCGGCGAGCCATTCTGGAAGAGATGTGCAATCGGAAGTCCAAGCGTCGAGTTAACGGTTACCTCACCTTTCGGGTGCATGGTTGCCTGGTCTCAAGGAATTTTTGCCGGTTGAGTCGTCCATAAGTTCTTTATGGTATTCTGCGAGCAATGAAACGATTGCCGGTTATTTGTGGAGCTCTTCTTCTAGCCGCTTTGACGATCTCGGCACAACAGGGTCTGACGCTCCAGGTTCAGCTTCACTATACGGGGTCTGGAACCGTTGACGCGAAGCATAAGATTTTTGTCGCACTCTGGGATTCGCCGGATTTCAGTGGTCCCAACAATAGTGGACCGCCGGTTGCCATCCAATCGACTACCTCGAAAAACGGGACAGTCACTTTTTCAGATGTTCAGAAGACGCCTGCGTACGTCAGCGCGGCTTACGACCCAACCGGTCAGTGGGACGGCCAGTCCGGGCCACCTCCTTCAGGCGCTACGATCGGAATGTATAGCAAGGCGCCGCCAAAACCGGACCCCATTGCTATTACGCCGGGTAAGCCCGCAAAAGTCACGCTCAGTTTTGACGATTCGACAAAGATGCCGTAGGCTGCTTAGCTGGCGAGCTGGCCGAGAGCGGCTCCGACGACTCGCGCAATCCTGGTCAGCAGATCGCGATCCGCTATCGAGCTTTGATCTATTCCGGCGAGAACCACAGCTTCATCGACAGACACGCCGGAATGCATGGCCTGCAGCAGAACGTCGGCTTGCTGAGCGGTGATGCCTAATCCGCGCGCCACGAAATCGGCGATCCGCTCATTTGGCTTCTGCTCGATACCGCGTTCGAGCAGTAGATCGTTTACACCTTTGATCGCTTCCGCACTGACCATACACTTAGCCTCGTAGATGAGATGCGGATTCAGGTGTAGTGTTTCAATTATGGTTCGATTCAGCAGTCTGGTCCGCAAAGGACTCCGCTTCCGGCGCGCGTTCGAAGACGCTAAGAAGAAGGCCGGGCCGCAACCCCTCGATTGGTATCCCTACGACTGCTTCGCGAATCTCTTCTATGTGCAGCATCTGCTGCAGCGCGCCACGCAGACGTTGGACGACGCGGCCGGCGGCGCACCGCTGCTGGATCTCGGCGCCGCCGATGGCGCGCTTAGCTTTTTTCTGGAATCGCTCGGCTACCGGGTTGACGCATGCGATCATGCCGGGACGAACATCAACCGGATGCAAGGGCTGCGGACCTTGGCGTCCATTTTGGGCTCTCGCATCGAAATTCACGATCTGAATCTGGACGGCCGCTTCGAACTGCATGGCCAGTACGGGCTGGCCGTTTTCCTGGGCACGTTGTATCATCTGAAAAATCCGTTCTACGTTCTCGAAACGCTGGCGGGCCATGCGCGATTCTGTTTCCTTAGCACCCGGATTGCACGGCGGAGTCCCGATGCCGGCGTGCGATTTGAGAACATCCCAGCAGCCTATTTGCTGGACCCTCGGGAATGCAACGCCGATGCGACCAACTACTGGATTTTCTCTCCTCCGGGTTTGTTGCGGCTGGCGCAGAGGACCGGCTGGCGCGTTCTGGCGTCGGCCACGTCGGGCGCCGCCGTTTCGGATCCCGCGACAACGCGCGGAGACGAGCAAATGTTCCTGCTGCTCGAAAATCAGTCATAACGGTTTCATGCCGTCTACGTGCGTTTGTGTAGGTTGTCTACCTTTCACGAAGTGTCCGTTTTCGGGATTAGCTCTGTTTGGTAATTTCACTATTTGCATCATTGTGCCAGTCTGCGCGCTTAGTGTCCTAAAGATCAGAATACCCTTCGAGTGATGATGTGCCGTGCGCCGGATTGGCCAAGCTATTGTTTGTGAACGAAAGATAAACTTCGACTCGACGTGAATGGGGCTGGGGAATTTTCTCAAGGCACCGGCGCGACCAGCGACAACCTCGCCCACGGACGGTTTCTATTCACCCGCGCCTTGTCCAAGCCAGCCTGCCGCGCCACCGCAAGCAATTCGTCCTTCTTGAAGGCCGCCTGCACCGACACCGGTCCGTCATGCAATGAAAGCCGATGCCATCCGAAAAGCCAGCGCGTGGCCGGCAGGAAGCGATAGGCGATCGGCCCGCGCTCCAGATCGATGGCCAAAACCGCGCGGCGCGCAATCGTCTTGAATTTGGCTAACAGCCCGGCCACTTGCTCGTTCGAAAAATGATGCAAAAACAGAGAGCTGAAAACGAAATCGAAAGTCGCAGGCGCGAATGGCAACTGGAACGCATCTCCCACCAGTTTCGGATTGGCTGCCAACTCCAGGTGCTCATACTTCCGGTCGAGCGCAATCACCGTGGCATTGGGATAATTCGACCGAACGTAAGCACCCATATCGCCCGAAGCCGCCCCAATGTCGAGCATGGAAAAGCAGTCGTCAGGCCGCACAAACTCAGAGACAATTCTCCGCAGGATTCGATAGCCGCCGAAATACCGATTTAGCTTTACCAAGTCGACAAGATTGTCACGCGCCTCCTCCTCACTGGCCTCGTCGAGCAACTCGGGTTCGATTACACGATGATCCGCAATCGGCACGCTCTCATGATAAGATGCGGGCTGATCATGGCAAACATTTCATTGTCCAGACGAGACTGTCTCGCATTAGCGGGCGCCGCGGCATCGCTAGCCGGAGCAGCGCCTCTTGCCGCGCAGCAGCCAACTCCACCCCCGCCCGCCGCAGACCCGGATCGCGAGCGCCGCATGAAATGGTGGCGCGAAGCGCGTTTCGGAATGTTCATCCATTGGGGGCTCTATAGCGTCGTCGGCCGTCACGAATGGGTGATGGAAGACGAGGCCATTCCCGTAGCGGATTACGAACAGCTCGCCAAACGTTTCGCGCCGCAGCCCAACGCCGCGCGCGCCTGGGCCAAGCTCGCGCGCCAGGCCGGCCAGAAATATATGGTGATGACCACCAAACATCACGAAGGCTTTTCGCTGTTCGACAGCAAGCTCACCAACTACTGCGCGCCCAAGCAAGCGTGCGGCCGCGACCTGGTGAAGGAATACGTAGAGGCCGCGCGGGCCGAGGGTCTGCGCGTTGGGTTCTATTACTCGTTGATGGATTGGCACCATCCGGATGGCGCGCGCTGCGCTGTGAATGAGGAAGCTCGCCGCCGATTCGTCGACTACATTCACGGGCACGTTCGCGAGATCTGCTCGAATTACGGAAAGCTCGACGTGCTGTGGTACGACGTGAGCTGGCCGCTGAAACCCGAAGGCTGGGAATCAGCAAAGATGAACGCCATGGTGCGCGAGCTTCAGCCGGAGATTATCATCAACAACCGCTCCGGCATTCCGGAAGATTTCGCCACGCCGGAGCAGCGCATACAAGCCGCCGACCGGCCCTGGGAAGCGTGCATGACCATGAACGGAAGCTGGGGTTATCAGAAGGCGGACGACGATTGGAAATCTCCCAAGACCATCGTCCGCAACTTGATTACTTGCGCGAGGGACGGCGGCAATTATCTGCTGAACATCGGGCCTAAGGCGGATGGCTCTATTCCGGAAGAATCCGTGCGCATTCTCACAGCGGTGGGAAAGTGGCTGGAGAAAAACGGCGCTGCAATTTACACCGCCGAGCCGTGCCAGGTGAAGCGCTCCAACTATGCTCTCTTCACGCGCAAGGGCAACACACTTTACATGCACGTGCATTTCTGGCCCGGAGACAATGTTTCGATTAGCGGGCTGACGAGCGAAGTGAAATCGGCGCGCCTGCTTGCGAGCGGCAAAGCGGTGAAGTTCGAGCAGGATCGTTTCCGTACAAAAATCATGGGACTGCCCGACGCCGCGCCGGACGGTCCGGTGACTACAATCGCGCTTGAATGCGCCTCGGAGCCGATCCAAGACACGATGATGGTGAGAAGGGATCGCCCTAGACGCGGCGTGAGCGTGGCCTAGATCAATGGATTTCGTGACGGGCAATCTCGGCTGGATCGAAGTAATCTGCGGCCCCATGTTTTCGGGCAAGAGCGAAGAGCTCATGCGCCGCCTGCGCCGCGCCATGATCGCACGCAAGCGCGTTCAGGTTTTTAAACCTATCATCGACAACCGCTACTCGGACGATGAAATCGTTTCGCACACCGACATCCGCATGAAGTCGGAGGTCATCGGAAGCGTTGCGGAAATCATGCAGCGGCTGGACCGCCGCACCCAAGTGGTGGGGCTCGACGAATCCAATTTCTTCGGCCAGGAGCTGGTTGAAATCGCAACGCAATTGGCCGACGGCGGTAAACAAGTAATCGTCGGCGGACTCGACACGGACTACATGGGACGTCCCTTTCCTCCCATGCCCGACCTGCTCACACTGGCCGAATCCATCACGAAAACGCTGGCCATTTGCATGCGCTGCGGCAATCCGGCGAAGCACACGCAACGCCTGGTGGAATCCGACGACCTGATTGTTGTGGGGGCAGCGGGAATGTACGAAGCGCGTTGCCGCCGCTGCTTTGAGCCGGGTGTTCCGAAGCAGGAGTATCTTGATTTCGCGCGGCCCAAACAGGAGCGCCAGAAAATTGGAACCCAAGGCGCGGGCGACCCCTCTAACGGTTAGAATCCTGCTAACGTATTGAGACAGAGGTGATATGTCTATCTTTCCGAATCCAAGCCCCGGTCAAGAACCGCCTGCGCCATCCGCTCCACCTCCGCCAGCGGCGCCGCCACCGTATGGCCAGCCGATCTACTACGCGGCTCCACCACCGCCTGCTCCAAGTAGCGGCTCCAACTTAAAAACTTCGATACTTTTCGGAGCCGTGATCGCATTGGTGGCCGCGTGCGTCTACATGTTTTTTCAGCTCGATCGCGTTCGCAAGGACATTGTCAAGAACAACGACGCAATGATGACGCGGCTCGACAAACTGGAAGAGACTGCTTCGCTCAATACGCGCAGCAACCGGAAGACGGTCGACGATTTGAAGGAGCAACTGGACCGCGCGCGCCGTCAAGCGAATGCCGCGGCCGGTGAAGCCAAGCAGGAAGCGCTCAAGAAGGTAGATGAAACGCGCGCCAAGCTGGAACAAGCGCAGGAGGCGGCCAAGAAGGAGCTGAAGTCGGATATCTCGCAAGTGAAAGACGCCACCGACACGGCCAATTCGAAGATCTCCGCGGTGGGCACTGAAGTGACTTCCGTGAAGACCGACCTGGGCGCTACCAAGACGCAACTGGAAAAAACGGTCGCCGATTTGAAACGGGCGTCGGGCGATTTGGATGGACACAGCGTTCTGATCGCGACGAACGGAAAGGAGCTCGCTGCGTTGCGTGCACTGGGCGAGCGCACTTTTATAGAGTTCACTATCCACAAATCCAAGCAGGCGCAAAAAGTGGGCGATGTACTGGTTCTGCTCAAGCATGTGGATCCGAAGAAGAATCGATACACCATCGATCTGACGGCGGACGACAAGACTGTCGAGAAGCGCGACCGCGGCGTGAATGAGCCGATCCAGTTCATGACGGCGCGGGCGAAGCAGCCTTATGAGCTGATTGTGAACGACGTGAAGAAGGACACGATTGGCGGGTATTTGTCGGTGCCGAAAGTTCAGAACGTGAGGAATTAGGGGAAGAACACGGGGGACACGAGGAACACGGGGAACACGCGTCCTTTTTCGGTAGATCATTTATTGCGGGGCTACTTCGTGGGATCAAAGATTTTTTTGAAGGTGAAGGCTTCGGGGGTTGGGCCTAGCTTTTCAATCAGCGCGAGGCGGGACTTGCCTTCCTCAACGGTCGGTGTGTGTCCTGTTGGAATCCACCAGAGTGCCAGTTGAGTTTCGTTCATGCGCTCGAACCACTGCTGGCGGTCTCGAAAAACCGCTGCATGGTGGCTTCGATAGGTGAATTCGCGCAAGCTCTCGATGGACTCCCACACCGACATGTTCACCAGAATCAGCTCGTCTTCATACGCGCGGATGTTGGTTGCGTCGCCTTCTTCGGTTTTCAGTCGCCAAATGAACCCGGGACTTGATTCGGCACTCCGGTTCACGTCCACCAATTGATCGGCGAAGCCTTTCATAATCGGGTCGTTTAATGCCGCGCGCATTCGCGCGATGTTGATCTGCGCAAGGTGGACTGGCAATCCGGCAATGACCTCTTCGATCAGCTTAGCGGAACATTTAGCGCAGGCCGACATCCAATGTTAAGCCCCCGAAAAATTCGTGTAAAGAACGTTAAACCTGCGCTGCGAATGGCTCCGAACCGTGTTTCATAGCGTAGTATGAACATCACCATGAAAACTCTACCCAGACTGATTACGCTTACCACTCTGCTGGCCGCTACTATGCTGGCTCAGCGGCCCGGACCGAGAAACGGAGGCGGAACGCCTCCAGACCCGGCCACCATGGCGCAGCACCAAGTGGAACGGCTGACCACTCTTCTAAGCCTCACTACCGCTCAGGCCAGCCAAGCCACCACTATCTTCACCAACGCAGCCACCGCAAACGCCGCGCTGCAAACAAATCTTGGCATGGACCGCACTGCGTTGCAGGCCGCCATCAAGAGCAACGCGGCCAGCACTATCGACCAACTCTCGACGGCGATCGGGGCGCTACAGGGCCAGATTTTGTCGGTCCAAAGCAAAGCCGACGCCGCATTTTACGCAATCCTGACGTCGGACCAGCAGACCAAACTCGATTCGCTCGGTGGATTCGGGCGCGGAGGATTTGGGCCCGGGCCGGGTGGTCCGCCGCCGCGCGGGTAAATAGGTGGGGCAGATTGGTAATCTGCGGCCGATTGGCAATCGGCCTGTTGCTGAATTCGGAATTTTACGGGCCGATTACCAATCGACCGCAGGTTACCAACCTGCCCCACAGACTGTTTTATTCCTGGCGCAGCGTGATGGCCGGGTCAATCGCGGTCGCATGCCTGGCTGGACCACAGCTTGCGGCCACCGCGATTAGCCCGAAGAGTAGCGGCACGGTCGCCAGCACCATCGGTTCCAGTGAGCCGGCGCCGTACAGGAAACTTGCCAGCAGGGGCTTGGACCATAGAGCTATTGGGATTCCGAGCGCCAGCAATAGCAGGATGGTGACGGCTAGTCCAGGGCTCTTGCGAAACGAGCGGGCCGAGGCGAGCAGGTCGCGCAGGATGCTGTCCATGTTTGGGAAGACGTTTGGCACGCGCCGATGTTAACGAACTATATCTGGCTTGCCAACCTCGGATTCCATGAAAGCTTGAACAGGCCCGACCAGGGGTCGGGCCGCGGGCGAGGGCGCCCGCCCCACCAGACACTAGAATTCGGTTCGCAGGCGGATTCCGAAACTGCGTGGGGCGCCGGTGGCGGTGCCGGAGAGCAGGCCCGCGAAGTTGATTGCGTTGAGCCGGTCCGTGAGGTTCAGTACATCCGCTTGCACGCTAACCGACCGGCGATCGTGCCGCCACAAATCGGCGCCGATGGATGCGTTGATCGAGAACGACGGAATCACACGGCCACGTGAAAAATTCACCTTGGACACAACGTCCGCGCCATACTGGGCCTGAAGAAGGCTTAGCGGCGGCAGGTCGCCCTCCACCGGCAGCCCGCTGTTGTAAGACCCGCTCCAAGCTGTCCAGACGCGCCTTGAAATCTGATAGCGCAGCCATGCCCGCGCCGTGTTGCGCATGTCCTGAGAAATCGGAAAGCGTTCATTGGAGCTCAGCAGGGCCGCTGCGCCGTCGTCCAGAAAAAGGCCGCCGGAGATTGGAAACTGCCCGATTCCGATGGTGTTCGTATAGCTGAGATAACCCGCGAACGGACCCCAGTGCGGAACCTCCAACTTCACTTCAACTCCTCGCACGGTGGCGTTTCGAAAAGCGATGGGAAAGCTGACGGCGGTGTTCAAAAGCAGATCGTCATCTTTAAAGTCGCGGATGTCGCGCCGGAAATAACTGGCGTCCATACGCACCCGTTTTCCGAGAGACTGCGTGAAGCCGGCCTCATAGTAATTGCCGCGAGAGGGATGAATCGGAAGATAAAAACCGCCATTCAGCTTCGCGGCGCCCGGAGCCGCGGAGACGAGCAGATTTTCGAACGACGGCGTCCCAAACGTGCGGTCGTAGGAAGCATGCAGCACCAGCCCGAGCGGCCGCGAATGCCACGCCAGAGCCACGCGCGGACTCCAACCGGATTCGTCCACCAGCAGCGCGTAATGATCGAAGCGCAGTCCCAGACTGAGCGTGAAATCCTTCAGCCGGATCGTGTCCTGAGCATAGAAGGCTTGCTCGCGATCCGGAGAACGCCCGTTGAACTCGTAGCTCGCGGGCAAAT
>DATDHK010000150.1:0-6104 GCA_036521635.1 Bryobacteraceae bacterium
GAATCGCCATGTCCTTCGCCACCGGAACACGCAACGATATTTGGAAGACTGGCGCGTACTTCGCGGGAGCGCTCGTTGTCAGCCTCGCCGTTTTGTCCGGCATCGCATGGCTGATGTTGCGCGGACTGAAGATCGCCGGCCGCCGCGCGCTGCCTACTTCTATCCGGCATGGCATCGCAAATCTGTATCGCCCGGGAAATCATGCCCAAACGGTTTTGGTGGCCCTGGGAATCGGCGTGATGTTCACTCTGACCGTGTATCTGGTGGAGCGGGGAGTGATCGCGCAGATGAACCGCACCGCGCCGCCGGGTATGCCGAATGTCTTTCTGATCGATATCGCGCCGCAGAATCGCGATGCGGTTCTGGCTTTGCTGAAACAGCAGCGCGGCATCGAGGGCGCGCCTGAATTCATCGGTACGGTGGCGGCCAAACTAGTCGACATCGACGGCCGCGAGATCGAGAAAATGGGACTCAAAGGATGGGGCAGGCGATTCCGCTATCCGCGCTCAGTAACGTCGGCCACCGCGATTTCGGGCCAGGTCGAGATATTGCAGGGAAGCTGGTGGAGTGCGCAAAAACCGGCCGAGAATCCGCAGGTGTGCGTGTCGGAAGAAGCCGCGAAGACTCTCAAGGTTGAGGTTGGAGCGATGATGCGCTGGACCGTCACCGGCCGGGAACTGAAGGCGCGCGTCGGATGTATCCATCGCGTCGACTCGATTCATCTGGCAGGCCGGGTCGATTTTATTTTCAGCGCCGAAGCGCTCAACGGCTTTCCCGTCATTTACTACGGAAGCCTTCGGGCGCAGCCTAAGAGCGTATCGGCGCTACAGCAGTCGCTCTACCAGCATTTTCCGACGGTGACGGTGATCAATATGGCGGACGTGCTGCAAACGTTCCAGGGTGTCGTGGACCAGATCGCGATGGTGATCCGGTTCATCTCGATGTTCGCGATTCTAGCCGGCGCCATCATTCTGTCGTCCAGCGTCGCGGGCACGCGCTTCCGCCGCATGCGTGAGGTAGTGATTCTCAAAACGCTGGGAGCCACCCGCTGGCGCGTCAGCCGGATTTTTTCGGTGGAGTTTCTGGTGCTGGGCGCGGTCGCGGGGACCATGGGCAGCCTGCTCGCCAACGGGTTCGCGAACCTGCTGTTGAAGCGCACGCTGGATGCGCAGCTTTCATTTCCCATGTTGCCTAGTTTGCTCGCAGTGCTGGCCACCGCGTTGATTGCGAACGTGGCGGGGTGGATGGCCAGCTTCCGCATTCTAGGGCAAAAGCCTTTAGAGATTCTGCGGGACGAATAAATGCGGTGACAGGAAGCGGTGAAAGAACCAAAGAATACGAGGAATACGGGGAACACGGGGAACACGGGGAACACCAGACCAGTTCGGGCGAGTGGAATGATTTCGAGGAACGGAGGAAGCCGTTGGCAACCTTACCTGTTTCTGGTGTTCCTTGTGTTCCTCGTATTCCTTTGTGTTCTTGATTCTTTCACCGCTTCCAATGTCACCTCAATCACCCATTGTTTGTAAAATTATGTGGTGCGGCTTCATTGCGGAAATCCGGCGGAAGCCTCACGCGTCCAAGCAGAAGGGGATCTCTATGAAATCTGCGCTATTGGTGTTGATGCTCCTGATGATCGTGGGCCTGCCCGCGAGCGCTCAATGCGTTGGTTTGGACAATAGCGGCAACAACCTGCTGCTCGGAAAATACTATTTCCGGCACGTCATCTACCTGGTGGGGGACAACGCGGGCGATTTGACGCGCGCCATCGCGCTATATGGAAACATCAATTTCGGCGGCGACGGAACGTACACCATTACCGGTTCCTCTATATTCGATTCGAACGCCGGCGTCGTGCAAAACTTTACGGCCAGCGGGACCTACGCTATCTCCGCGACCGGTTACGGATACATCAGTAGCGCGGTTACCGGCAACTCGGACTGCATCTACGGGCTGGTGGCCAACGGGATTTTCGTGGGCAGCAGCACGGAAACCCAGATCGGCTACAACGACCTTTTCATCGCGGCGCAGCTTTCTACGCCGGCGCCCTCGAACGCGACCTTCCGCGGACCTTACACGGTCGCCTATATGAATTTTCCGGACGGCACAATCTCCAACAACTATGACGCGCTGTTCCAACTGAATCCGGATGGCAACGGCAATCTTGGAACGGTGAATTTCACCGGCTATGTAGGCAATGGAACTACGCCGTACAATCTTTCGGAATCGAACGTCAAGTATTTTTTCAGCAACGGCGCCGCTGTCGTCACCTTTCCGAACTCCAACACGGCCGCGATTGTAGGACAGGAATACTTGTATTTCTCGGCGGATGGCAACTTCGTTTTTGGCGGCGCGCCCAACGGCTTTGACATGCTGGTTGGAGTGCGTCCGGGTTCCTCGACCGCTCTTTCGGGCCTGTACTATCAGGCCGGCCTCGAGGTGGACGAGTCGACGCTCGGCAGCGGGTTCGCAACGCTCGACACATTTTACGGCTCGTTTAGCGCGAACGCCGGCGCCATTATCGGTCACCAGCGATTTACCACGGGATTCAGCACGGTCCCCGTGGGATTCACCTATCGCGGTACGTACGCGGTGAACGCCAACGGGACGTACGACGATTCGGTCACCTCCACGCGCTACATCGTCGGGCCATCGGGGGCGGTGCGCGTCGGCTTCGGACTTGGTCCTTTCCTCGGACTCACGGTTGCGGTTCAGGCGCCGGGCCTGAGTGGATCGGGCGTATTTCTCAATCCGGCCGGCGTGGTGAACGCAGCCAGTTCCGCGCCGTTCACGGCGGGCATTGTGCGCGGCGAATTCATCACGCTGTACGGCGTCAATCTCGCGCCAAGCATTCTGACCGCCACCACGGCGCCTTTCCCACCGGCGTTGAACGGGGTCCAAGTGCTAATTAATAACAAGCCGGCGCCGCTGTACTTCGTGAGCCCGAATCAGATTTCGGCGATCGTGCCTTTTGGAACCACCACCGCCACCGCTCAGATTCAGGTGATCAACAACGGAGTTTCTTCCAACGTGGTGACGACCTTCGTGAACCAGACTTCGCCGGGAGTTTTCACCGTGCCGCCGGGCGGAATCGGCCAGGGGGCGGCGCTGCATCCCGATTTCTCGCTAGTAACGACGGCGCGTCCCGCGCAGATAGGCGAAACAATCGCGGTGTATTTGACCGGCCTGGGCGACGTAACTCCGCTGGTTAGCGACGGCGCGCTTGGACCCTCGAATCCGCCGAGCCTCACCACCAATAACATCACCGCGTTTATCGGCGGAATTCAGGCGACGGTCGCCTATGCGGGCCTCGCGCCGCAACTGGCGGGACTCTACCAGGTGAACGTACAGATTCCATCGGGCGTCAAGGCGGGCGATAACACGCTGGATATAGCGGGGCCGGATTCCTACACGACCGAGTCCGTGATTCCGGTGGGTTCAGGCGCGGCATCAACCCCGGCCGCGAATCAGCCGACCGTGAGAAAACCGTTTCGCAGGTTTCTTAAACCTCAGTAATTTTTGTGGGGCAGGATGGCGTCCTGCCGCCGATTGTCAAATCGGCCTGCCTCTTGGAACGCTTCACTGGACACGCGGATTATCAATCCGCGGCAGGTTACCAACCTGCCCCACAAAGATCAGGTTCGCCTAGTGGCGATCATGGTCCCGGCGGTCGCGCCAATCGCGATCCCGGTCGCGGTCCCAACGGTGATCGTGCTCAAATCGTCCGCGATCGCCTTCCCAGTAGCCGTCAAAAAAACGGTCCCCGTCATGGCGAGGAGCTACCCAGCGCGCACCTCCATAGGGCGGGCGAGTCCAGTACCCTTGATGCCATGCATAGCGGCCGCCCGATGCATACCAGTAGCCATCCACCCAATAGAAATCGGGTCCCGGAGACGGTGGGCGGTACCGAACGACGCGCGGCGGCGGTGGCGGACCAATTCTTATTCCGACCGAAACCTGGCCGAACATGCATCCCGCGGCCAGTAGGATTAATACAAGCAGTCTTTTCATCACTACATCCTCCTAACCCAAGTATGCACGAGCTTGATCCTAAAGTGTTCGCCAGTCAGAGAATCGTTTTGTCGTCGCTCTGGTCATCTGCGGACTCCGACGCCGACGCCGCTTCGGCTTGAGCGTCAAGATCCGATTCGGAAATACTCGACGTTAGAACCTCCCGAGCATCCTCCAGGAATTTGGCCGGGACCAATAGACGCAGCCCGCCAAGAGCATTCGTCAACATCCAATTGGCGGCCAACGTGTGCTCGTTTTCCAAATAGTTCGGAATATTGGCGGATTGTAGGAGCGCCCGTGCTAGCTTGGCTTCGTCCGGAAAGTTAAAAGTTCCGGCCAGGACGAGTTCTTCCTCTTCCTCGGAGTCCGCTGTGTCTAGAACTTCCCGGACAGTGGGCTCGAGCTTCAGTCCGCGGCGCGCGAGTTCTTCGTCATAGCATTCTCGGGCAGTATCAGTCAGCTCGTCTCTTTTCAGAGATAGAAGCCCCGTATCGGACATGCTTGAATACAGCCGTCTAAAATCGTCAGCTCCGACGTTCAAAATGTAACCCGCTCTGTCAGTCTATAGCGGCAAGTCTGCCAACCACAACTCTTTCCACTCGGTTGCCTTCTTGCCGGTGGAGCTTTGCAGCTCAGTGTCAAAATCCTTGGCCTCGAACACTGGCCGTAGCTTGGGCATAGTTACCTGCTCCACCAGGAACTTCACGAAGGACTGCGCCATTACGTAAAAGGGAGCGGCCACATTCGTGCGATCGGAATCGATGGACGGCGGCTCGCCGTGAATCCCAAGAAACGGCGCCACGGCCTGGCCGCGTTCCGACGCCAGCCAGCGCCTGGCGTCCTGATTGATTCCGCGATTTCCCCGGCGCGTAAAGATCCCGCCGTCGTAGCCGCCGGTGTGCTCGCTTACGTAGCTCTGGACATACGACGCCAGGCCCTCGCTGAACCACATCGGGCAATCGTCGCAGGGCGCCACCAGGTGAGTGGTCTCGTGCAGGTAAGGCGCGGTGCGGTTTCTAACCTTGCCCATCGGCAAATATATCGACCGCCAGTTGGAGTGCGAAATCTGCACTTGCATGCTGACGTAGTAGCGAATCTTCCGGCCGCCGCCTCGATTTGTATCCAAAATAGTCTTGCCCAAATAGGATTCGATATCCAGAATCCCCTGATTGACCAGATCCGCAAACGCAATCATTTCTTCCGACGAAAGGACTCCGGGATCGAAAAAGATGGTGGCGCGGTCTCTCTCCAGCCCAACTCCATTTGTAGATAGATCGGCGGCAAGCTCCCGGTCCGATCTCCAATCGTCGCCATGCGCGGGACCCGGCTTGAACAGAATGCCCGCCAATAGTACAAGAGCGCAAATCGTTGCTGTGTAGGTCATCGCGTGGCTCAAGTATAGTTGACGCCGATATCCGCCGCTGGTTACCCACCTTAACAAAATTAACGCTTTCGCAATTCGTGAACGCGAACTTCAACCGATTCCACACCCTTGGGAATATCCAGATGAAGCAAATACTCGCCGGCGTCCACCGGTTGGAAATCCATTAGCAAGGGCATCCAATGCGTGTCCTCCCCCGGCGCAAGCGTTGCCTGTTTCTCCGCCAGAATATCGCCATTGGGCGTTCGCACGATGAAATGCAGCGCGATCGGGTTCGCGGGCCTCTGTCCGGTGTCCGAGCGCGGCGTTAGTTCGATCTGATGCACGAAGCCAGGATTGGGCACGGGAAACGGAAACTCACGGATCACGGACGCCTCGCGGCGCGCCGGGCCCGGGGTTGTCGTCTGATAGTCCGGCGGATCGAACCAACCGAAAAAGTGCGAGCCGATTTGGAAGCCAAAGCCCAGTACCGGCGTTACTGCAATCGCCACCGCCATGATCTTCAACTGACGCAGACGAAAGCGGATTGCCAAATACCAAAGCCCGGCAGCCGCGACGAAACACGCAAGCACCACTATCAGCGCGACGGGCAGCCCTTCCAGATTCATAGAGTCACCGATGAACACAAGGAATACGAGGAACACGAGGAACACCCGACCAGTTCTCCGTTGCTTCGGTGTTCCTCGTATTCCTAGTATTCGTTGTGTTCTTC
>DATDHK010000151.1:0-1831 GCA_036521635.1 Bryobacteraceae bacterium
GCGATGCTCACTTCGCCCGAATAAATTCCGGGCGCGAGTCCGATGGTGTTCACCGTAATCAAAAGTTTGCCCGGAGTCTGCCCGGTTGATCGGGTAACCGACGGGCTGACGACCAGCCAGCTAACACCGTCGGAAGTCAACGTGGCCGCCGTCACAGTAACGGATTGCGCACTGCTCGTATTTACGTTAACTAGTTGACCCGCCGGCTGCGCGCCGCCGGCAACGCCGGTGAACAAGAGTCCGACGGGCGACGGATCGGGCAGCGGCGGCGTTGCCGAGCTCGCAAGATCGAACACGATGACGATGTATTGCGGCGAGTTTTGCGAATTGGAATCGAGGATCCGCACCAAAGCGTAATATCCGCCCGGCGGCAATAGCGTGGCGTCGGCAGTCAGGCCGATCGAGAGATTTCCCGGGGCGGACGCCGTCGCGCTTCCGCTCAATGCGCCCAGCACCAGCCAGTTTCCGCCGCTTACAATTTCCACCTTCCAATTCACGGTGGCCGCCGGATCGCCGAAGTTGAATATCTGGACGGTCTGCGTATTCGAGAATCCTCCACCTTGCCGGGCTTGGAAACGGAGTGCGGTTACGCTCAATCCGAGGATGGGTCCGCTGTCGGCGATGAAGACCGAAACCGGCACATCGATACTGCCGCCCGTGAACGTAAATCGAATCACGTCGCGATAGAAGCCGACCTTGAGTCCCGTGGTGTTCACGCGCACCTTGACGCTGGTCAAAGCGTTTCGCGCGGTCTGGCCGGATGCCGGGAGCACGCTGGAAATCCACGAGCTGGCGTTCAAAACCGAAGTGCTGAATCCAAGATTCCCGCCACCGCCGCTGTTACGGACGGTAATGGTTTGCTCGAACGTGCCCGGCGTTTGGAGGCGAGCGGCGAATCGCAAGGCATTGGGCGCGACCTCCAATTGCGGAGCAACGTTGGTCACCGTCAGACTCACCGATACGTTGTAGTTGTTCTGCGACGCATCCATGATGCGAACGCGGGCGGAATAATTTCCGGCCGGCATAGCGCCTTGGTTGACGCTGACAATAACCCTGGCCGGCGCCGTCCCTACGGCGGGTTTCGCGGAAATCCAAGCTGGCGCCGCCGTGCCGGACGTGCCGTTGTCGATCGTCAGAGTGAAAGTCGCGGTGTTCGCGTCCACCGGCGTGACGGTGATTGTTTGCGCGACGGGCGAATCGCCGCCCGCGGGGACCGTGAACGACAGGCTTAGCGGCGAAACCTGCAACATCGCGACGGCTCCCACGATGCCGATCTGGAATGCTTTGATGACGGACGTTTTGGCGCTATCGGTGACCGTTACGTTGAACGGGAATGTTCCCACCGCGGTTGGAGTGCCGCTCAGGACTCCGCCGGCGTCCAAGGTGAGGCCGGGGGGCGGAGTCGTAATCGAGAAAGTATAGGGTGGCGTTCCTCCGGAGGCCATGATCGGCTGCGAATAAGCGGCGCCAACCGTGCCGCTCGGAAGCGGCGACGGCGTGCTGAACGCAAGCGCCGGATTCACCGTCAGCGTGAACGGCATGCTGACCTGCGCTCCGGTCGCGTCCGTCAGCAGTACGCCGAAATTATACGATCCGGCGGTGGTGGGAATTCCGCTCAATATACCGGCGGCGCTGAACTGCAAACCCGCAGGCGCCGGATTGGGATTGAAGGGCGTGGATTGCACGCTGAACGTATAGGGCGTCTGGCCGCCGATCGCCGAAATTGCCTGCGAGTACGACAGGCCAACCGTACCGCTGGGAAGCGGCGATCCACTGGTTATTTTTAGCGCCGGATTTACGGCCAGCGCAAATGTTTTCGATCCGGCCGAAT
>DATDHK010000152.1:0-6891 GCA_036521635.1 Bryobacteraceae bacterium
GCGGGAAGGAACACGAGGAACACGTGGAACACAAGGAACACCGAAGCGATGGAGAACAGGTCGGGTGTTCCTCGTGTTCCTCGTGTTCCTCGTGTTCCGTTCCCATTGTTGTACACTATGAACCATATGGCCCTCCGTCGAATTGCCTTACTTCTGTGCTTGTTCGGATTCGGTACGGCAGTCTTTGCGCAGGGTCCCACTTACTCGAGAGACGTCTCGCGAATCTACCAGGCCAAGTGCCAGATCTGCCATCGCGATGGCGACGTCGCGCCGTTTTCGTTGAACAATTATGACGACGCCGTGACCTGGGCGTTCGATACCAACCGCGCGATCCGCAGAGGAACCATGCCGCCGTGGAAGCCGGTGGCCGATCACGGGGATTTCCGCGACAATTATTCGCTCACCGGCGACGAAAAGCAAACTATATTGGACTGGATCGCGAACGGCATGGAGCAGGGCGATCCCGCCGACATGCCGGAACCTTTGACGAACACCAGCGCGTGGGGCCTGGGCGATCCCGATGTTTTGCTGACTGTCCCCCAAAGTTATTCGCCGCCCGCGGATGTCACCGATACTTATCGCTGTTTCGTTCTGCCTGAAACCGGGTTCACGCAAGACACGTTTTTGAGCGCCGTGGATCTGCGGCCGGGCAACCGCAAGATGGTCCACCACGTTTTGATTTTCACCGACACCACGGGGACCGCGGCGAAAATGGACGGAAAAGATGGTAACCAGGGCTATGATTGTTTCGGCGGGCCGGGCATTCCCGTGGACCCCACCAATCTTTTGTCGGCGCTGGACGCCCTCGGCGGAGTGGCTGGATGGGCGCCGGGCACCAGGCCGCATTTCCTGCCGGATGGAGTGGGACTGATGATCCCCAACCAATCCCGCATCGTGATGCAGGTGCATTATCACCCGAACGGCATCGCCGGATCGGACCAAACGCAGGTGGGTTTGTATTTGATGCGCACGGACGTGAAGAAGCGGCTCTACAATATTCCGGTAGTCAATACGGGCTTCAAGATTCCACCTGCTACGGTAAGAGATGTAGTGGCAACCTTCCCTCCGCCACCGTTTTCACAGTTCATGCCGAGCGCCAAGGCAATTCTGATCTTCCCCCACATGCACCGGTTGGGACGCCAGATCAAGGCCGATCTGATCGACAAGGACGGGCATGTAATCACGTCGCTGATCTACGAGGACAATTGGGATTTCAACTGGCAAGGTTCGTACACGTACAAAGAACCTGTGGCGATTCCCGCCGGCGCACAGTTGAAGGTCACATGCACTTTCGACAACACCGCGGACAATCCCAAGAATCCGAACAATCCTCTGGTGACCGTAGGCTGGGGTGAACGGACCACCGACGAAATGTGTATCGGATTCGTTGGGATTACGCTCGACAACGACACATATACCCTTCTGAGAACGATCAAGCCCGCGAAGTAACCGGGAGCAGAACACGAGGAATACGAGGAACACCGAGGCTATGAAGAACTTTCACGGTATTCTTCGCACTCCCGAGTAATGCAGTGCAGTTGACGGCGCAAAAACCGCGAGGGCCCCGAAATCTCCCAGTCATAGGCAATCTGGCGGCGTTCCGCGCGAGGCCTATTCAGTTCCTCATGAGAGTCGCCCGCGAGTATGGCGACCTGTCGTATTTCCGGCTGGCCAATCAGGATGTTTATCTCGTAAATCATCCGGACTTTGTTCGCGAAATTCTGGTCGCCAATCAGGGCAACTTCACCAAGAGCCGCATGCTGCAACGCGGGCGGGTGCTGCTGGGCGATGGCCTGCTGACCAGCGAAGGCAGTTTTCATGTGCGGCAGCGGCGGCTGGTCCAGCCCGCGTTCCATCGCGACCGGCTGGCGGCGTATGCGCAGGTGATGAGCGAATCCGCCGTGCGAATGCGCGAACGGTGGGCCGACGGCGGCGCGCTGGAAGTCTCGGAAGAGATGATGCGGATGACGCTTTCCATCGTCGGCAAAACGCTGTTTAGCGCGGACATTGAATCCGAGGCGTCCGAAATCGGAGAGGCGCTGACCACCGTGCTCAAGATGTTCCAGATGCTGATGATGCCATTCTCGGAATATTTCGAGAAGCTGCCGCTGCCCTCCGTGCGCCGCTTCGAGAAGGCGCGCGCGCGGCTGGACCAAACCATTTACGGACTGATTCGCGAGCGCCGCAAAAGTGGAGAAGATGCGGGCGACCTGCTTTCGATGCTGCTGCTGGCGCAGGATGAGGACGCGGCGGGCGGCGGCATGACCGACGTCCAGGTGCGCGACGAAGCGCTCACTCTGTTTCTGGCGGGACATGAGACCACGGCCAATGCGCTTACCTGGACCTGGTATTTGCTCTCGCAGAATCCGGAGTGTGAAGCGCGTCTGCACCGGGAAATAGATTCGGTGCTGGCTGGGCGCGTTCCTGAAATGGCCGATCTGCCGCAATTGCGCTACACGGAGATGGTGTTCGCGGAGGCGATGCGGCTCTATCCTCCGGCGTGGGCGATTGGGCGGATGTCGAAGGCGGCGTTCGAGCTGGGGGGAATCGAGATCGGCGCGAAATCGATCTGCATCTTGAGCCCGTACGTGCTTCAGCGTGATGCGCGATGGTTTCCGGACCCGGAGCGATTCGATCCGGAGCGCTGGACGGCGGAGGCTCGCGAGTCGCGGCCGAAGTTTTCGTACTTTCCGTTTGGGGGCGGGGCGAGGGTCTGCATCGGCGAGCGCTTTGCTTGGATGGAGGGCGTGCTGGTGCTGGCGGCTGTCGCTCAAAGGTGGAAGCTGCGGTTGGATCCGGCGCAGAGGGTGGAGACGCTGCCGTTGATTACGCTGCGGACTAAGTATGGGATGCGGATGACTGCGGTTGCGCGGTAGTAGCAACCAGCCGATTTTACAATCGGCGGCAGGTTACCAACCTGCCCTACAGGCCGGCGGTTTTTAGGGCGGCCAGGAGGTCTGCTTCGCTTCGGCCGCCGATGTAGTGGGCCCTGATTACGCCGTTCCTGTCGATCACGATGACCGTCGGGATGGCGCGGGCGCCGTACATGCGGTGCACGTTTTTCTTGGAGTCCATCAGCGTGGGAATGGTGTACTCGTTCTTTTTCAAGAAGCCTTTGACGGTACCCGAATCCTCGTCGTTGATGCCCAGCACTACAACGTCTTTATCGGCAAATTGCCGGTGTAGCTTTTCAATGCTGGGCAGTTCTTTGCGGCACGGGGGACACCAGGTGGCCCAAAAATCGAGCAGGACGATTTTTCCGCGGTAGTCGCTCAGGCGCACCTGGGCGCCCTGAATATCTTTCAGCTCGAAGTCCATCGCATTTTTTCCGGTCAGCAGTACGCGCTCGCCGGGAAGATTGAGGGCCTGCACTTCGGTTGCGTTCGAGGGCGGATCGAAAATGAAAAGATCGTTGGCGGGCGGTAGTTTGATTTCGGCCTCCTTCCAGTTGATGGTGAGGTGAATGTCGACTAGTGTGCCGTTCACGGCCTGCCGGGCCAATTCGAGATGACGCACTACGATAAAGCGTTCCTTGTCGATCCAGAGCTGGTGCTGGCTCTTGGCCGACTGGAATCGAACGACGTAGCAATCGATTCTGTCGCCGCCGACTTTCACTTTCTCGTCCTTCGCGAAATTGGCGGAAGGTCCATATTGGGCCACGCCTTCATAGAAAAGCACCAGCGCGCGCAGAGCGGTGGTTAAGGTGTCCGGCTGCTCGCTGTCGCTTTCGTCGTCATCGCCCGACATGGCCGCCTGCTGTTTGGTGTATTGCTTCTGCTTGGGCAGGTAGGTCCAAGTGGTTTCGCCGTCGGCGACCAGAATGATTTCCTTTGAATCGTCTTTGAAGGTCAGGCGATATTTGCCGGGCTTTACCGCCGCGAGCGCAAGGTGCATTTCCGCGGACTGGCGCATTCCACGCGCCAGGATTTCGGTTGTCTGGGTGGCGACGAATTGATACGCTTGCAATCCCTTGTAGGTTTGCGCGACTTGATTCAGAATTTCGGGGGCGGAGGGCGGAGCGGCCAGCATGCAAGGGGCGGCGGCAAGCAACCAAACAAGACTGTGTTTCATAAGTCGTCCGACTTTCATGATAGTACTTAAGCAAAACCGCTCCCTGACGGCCGCGGCTCGGAAACGCACCCGGAACCGGTGCGCGGCGGGCGGTGTCTAAGTAGCATGCTCGAAGTGCGGGATTTGACTAAATATTACAGCGGCATTCCGGCGGTGGAGGGCGTGGGTTTCGTCATCAAGCCGTATGAAGTTTTGGGCTATCTCGGCCCCAACGGATCCGGCAAAACAACCACCGTCAACATGCTGATCGGCCTGCTGGAGCCGACGCGCGGCCATGTCTTTTTCGACGGCCGCGACATACGCCAGAACCTGATTGAATACAAACGCGCCATCGGACACGTTCCCGAGGTGCCCTACATTTATCCGCACCTCACGGGCCGCGAATATCTGCAGTTGATCGGACGGCTGCGCACGCTGGGGCCGCGCGCCATGGACCGCAAGATCACCGATCTGATGCAGCTTTTCGGCATGCATACGCATCGGCACTCGCTGATCTCGTCTTACTCGAAAGGGATGAAGCAAAAAATACTGATCTGCGCGGCGCTGCTGCACGATCCGCAGATATTGATTTTCGACGAGCCGCTGTCGGGGCTCGACGTCACGTCGGCGCTGGTCTTTAAGAATCTGGTTAAGGCGCTGAGCGCGGCCGGGAAGATCATTCTCTACAGCTCGCACGTTTTGGAAGTGGTGGAGAAAGTCTGCTCGTCCGTGATCATTCTGCACAAGGGCCACGTGGTCGCCGACGATTCGGTGGAGCGGCTGCGCAACCTCATGCAGCTTCCCTCGCTGGAGCAAATCTTCGCGCAACTGGTGGTTCAGGAAGATGCCGAGCAAGTGGCCAACAACATCGTGGAGACGATGCGATTGCATGCGTGATCTTTTCGTAGTATTGCTGCGTCACTTCTTCGGACGATTTTTCGACAACGAACTGGTCTCGGGAGAAGGCGATACCAGCGCCAGTTTCAGTAAAATAATCGGCGCCGTTGCCGCCCCCGGACTGGTGTGCTTCTGGCTGATGCCGAAATATACCGTGCTGGCATACGCTCCGCCGGACGTGGCGGAAGCGGCGTCCCTGCCCGACAAGCTGCTGTTTCTCACGTTCTCCATGGCGATCATGGGATTCGTCACGGTACTGGAGTGGGACGCATTGTTTCCGGATCGCCGGGATTTCACGATTCTGATCCCGCTGCCGATCCGCCTGGAGAGCATCTTCACCGCCAAGATGGTTTCGCTGTGTGGATTTGTGGTGGTCTTCTTCGCGGCGGCGAATGCGTTCTCGATCTTCCTATATCCGTTCATCGCCATGCGGAACACCAGCACGTTTCTGGGCGTGATGAACCGCATGTGGATCCACGCCGAGGTCGCGCTGGCGGGCACGGCGTTCGTCTTTTTCTTTTTGGTGGCGTTGCAGGGACTGCTGATCAACGTGCTGAGTTTTCGCGCGTTCAAGCGCGCCTCAACCTACATCCAACTGATTGCCGTATTCGCGCTGTTGATGATGTTGCTGCTGTCGCTCGACCCGGGCTCGGTGCTGCATTCCGGGAAATACAGGCAGCTTCTGTATTACTTCCCGCCGATGTGGTTTCTGGGACTCTACGAAAATCTGCTGCATGAGCCGGAGCCGCTGGCCGGCTCCGGGGCGATTGCAATGCGCGCGCTGTGGATCGCGATCGGAGCGTCGGCGGTGGCCTATCTGATCAGTTACAAGCGGCACGTGAAAAGGTCGCTCGAATCGGAAGACATTCTCGACGTCGTGCCGGCTTGGCTGAGCACGCGGCTGGGCGCGTTCGCGGATCGATTCTTAATCCGCAATCCGCTGGAGCAGGCGTCCTTCTATTTCACTTCGAAGACCATCGTTCGCAGCCGGAAACATTGGTTGTATCTGGCGGCATACGCGGGCGTGGGATTTGCGCTGGTGTTGCAGGGGCTGATCGGGTCGTCTTCAAGGTTATCGCTGCTTTCGGCGCCGCTCATCCTTTCGTTTTTTCTGCTGTCGGGAATGCGATTCGTGTTCACGCTGCCCGCCGAGCTGAGAGCCAATTGGGTCTTTCAGCTTTCGGAGGCGGATGGGCGGAGAGAGTGTCTTTCGGGGGTGCGGAAGGCGATGTTTTTGTTCGGTGTGCTGCCCATCTTCGCGTCGCTTTTGCCGGTTTACATTTTCTTGTGGGGCTCGGCTGCGGCGGTGTTTCACACCTTTTTCGACGTCGCGCTGGCGCTGCTGCTGATGGAGCTGTTGCTGTTGAACTTCCACAAAATCCCGTTCACTTGTTCGTATCTGCCCGGTAAGGCGAACGTCACGGCGCTGTGGTTTGTTTACTGGCTGGGATTCGCAACTTATGCGTACAGCATGGCGTCGCTCGAAGCCTGGATATTGCAAAGCGCGACTAGGATCGGTTGTTTTTATATTCTGTGTGCGCTGGCCGTGGGGGCGGCGGTTTACTATCGCAACCGGCGGCTGGATGAGGGGTTTACTTTAGTCTTCGAGGATGAAATGGAGCCAGTGGTGCGCACGCTGGATTTGAGCGCGCCGGGAACTTGGTAGCCCACACTGGCAAGAATGCCTGTGGCACAATTTGTCAATGAAGCAATTTTGCTTGGCTGCGCTCGCTTTTTCGACTCTGCTTGCCGGGGCTGTGCCGGATGGGGAGGCGCTCTACAAGGCGCGTTGCGCCGCTTGCCACGATGGGAAGCCGCAGCCGCGCATGCCTGGCCGCGACGATATTGCAAAGCGCCCGCCCGAGGAGATTTTGAAGACCATGATGGCCGGGGCGATGCAGCCGCAATCCGCTGGTTTGACTCCCGACGATGGACGTGCGATTG
>DATDHK010000153.1:0-19921 GCA_036521635.1 Bryobacteraceae bacterium
ACGGATCCTAAGAACGATAAGTCGGCTGTGGCGGAATTCGAGTTTTTGGGGCGGTTGGAGCCGGGGGTGACGCTGGCTGAGATCAAGCAGTCGGGGCTGTTTGGGGATTGGGCGTTGGTAAGGCAGAGCAGGTTGTCCACGATGGCGGCGCCGGAGAAGTTTGTGGAGTGGATGCGGGAGAGGTATCCGAAGCGGAAGATATAGGGTGAGAGAAGCATGTTGGGGGGCATTTCGCCGCAGCGCGCCCGACAGATCGCAAGAATGGTCGTTGGAGACCGGGCGGATGAGCTTCTGCCGCCGACGCTTACCTGAACAATAAAAAAGAGGGCAAAGAATGCCCGGGCTGAACGCCAAAGCCGCTGATCCGCCCCGCGCATTCCTGAACGTTCGTACGACAACGCCTTTGTGGACCTTTATTTGGCCTATATCGCCGGGATCGCTTCCTTTGGATTGGCTCCCACCGCAACACTGGAGGCGCCGGGAGGACTTCGGCGCTTAGACCGCATACAACGCCTGGTCCGGAGCTGCCGATATTCATTTCACGACCTGTCGCGCGTCGAGATCGATCCGAGACGTCCGGCTACGCCGCGATTTAACATGCCGTTCGAACTTGGGCTGGCGGTTATGTGGGCGGACATTCGTCCCGGTAAGCATACGTGGTTCCTGTTCGAGTCGAAGGCTCACCGATTGGAAAAGTCACTCAGCGATATCAAGGGATCGGATATTTACAGTCACGGCGGAAAGCCCGCTATCTTGTTCCGCGAGCTCTCGAATGCTCTGGTTCTGGTTCCAAGGCAACCGACCGTCCAAGAGATCGATGTTGTCTACCGAGGCTTGAAGAAGCATCTGCCGGACATCATGAAAAGAGCTGGAGCGAAGACCGCTTTCCGAGCAAAGGTCTTTGCGGAACTGAGGCTCGCGGCCAGGCTTGCAAACGAAGGAGTGGAAGAGTTGGCTGTCACCGCATTGCGTTGATGGGGGCGGGGTGGGTGCGCTCGAAGGCGGCGATGGCGGGTTCCTGTTGCAGGATGTAGCCCAATTCGTCGACGCCTTCCAGGAGGCAGTGTTTGGCGAAGGGGTCTGCGGGAAACTCTACTGCGCGGCCGTTGGGCAGTATCAGGGTCTGTGCCGCAAGATCGACTTTCACCGTGACATTGGGATTTGCTAACAGTTGAGCGTGAACGTCGCGCGGGACCACGATTGGCAGCAGGGAATTCTTCAGGGAGTTTTGTTTGAAGATGTCGGCGAAGGATGTGCTGATCACCGCGCGGAATCCGTATTGAATTAGCGCCCAGGGGGCGTGCTCGCGCGAGCTGCCGCAACCGAAGTTGTCGCCTGCCAGCAGGATTTGCGACGCTTTCGCTTCCGGGCTGTTCAAGATGAAATCGGGCTTTGCGCGGCCGTCGGCGTCGTAGCGCCAATCGTAGAATAGCTGGTCGCCTAGTCCTTCCTTCGAGATGGTTTTCAGGAATCTTGCGGGGATGATCTGGTCGGTGTCGATGTTGTCGATTGCCAGCGTGACCAGGCGGCTTTCGAAGGGCGCGAATTTGTTCATGGCATCAATTCCCTTACGTCGGTGACGACGCCCGTTACCGCGGCCGCGGCGGCGGTCAAAGGGCTGGCTAGAAAAGTCCGGCCGCCCTTGCCCTGGCGTCCTTCGAAATTCCGGTTGCTGGTCGAGACGCTATATTCGCCGGGCTGCAACTGATCGCCGTTCATGGCGATGCACATGGAACAGCCGGCCTCGCGCCAGTCCGCGCCGGCGTCGCGGAAAATTTGGTCGAGGCCTTCGGCTTGCGCTTGCGCTTTCACTTGTTGCGAGCCGGGGACGACCATCACGCGGACGCCCGGGTGCACTTTGCGTCCTTTCATAATTCCGGCGGCGTTGCGAAGGTCGGAGATGCGCGAGTTGGTGCAGCTTCCGATGAACACCACGTTTACCGGATGGCCCAGCAGGGATTTGCCGGGAGCGAGATCCATGTAGCGAAGGGCTTTCGTGAGCGAGTCGCGTTCTAAAAGATCGGTGATATCGCTTGGATCGGGAACGCGCGCGGTGATGCCGATGCCCATGCCGGGGTTCGTGCCGAACGTAATCATGGGCTCGAGGGACGAGGCGTCGATGGTGAGAGTCTTGTCGTAAGAGGCGCCCGCGTCGGTGGGGAGCTTGCGCCAGCGGGAAACTGCTGCATCCCAGTCCGCGCCTTTGGGGGCGAAGTGGCGGCCGGACATGTATTGATAAGTTGTGTCGTCGGGGGCGATGAGTCCGCCGCGCGCGCCGGCTTCGATAGACATGTTGCAGACGGTCATGCGTTCTTCGATCGAGAGCGCGCGAATCGCCGGGCCGCAATATTCGAATACACAGCCCGTTCCGCCGCCGATGCCGATGCGCGAGATCAACGAGAGGATGATGTCCTTGGCCGTGATGCCGCGCTTCAACGCGCCTTCGACCAGCACCTGGTACGTTTTCGATTTGTTTTGCAGCAGGCACTGGGAGGCCAAGACATGCTCGACCTCGCTGGTGCCGATGCCGAACGCCAAGGCGCCAAAAGCCCCGTGAGTGGCCGTGTGGCTGTCGCCGCAGACCACCGTCATGCCGGGCTGGGTGAGGCCTTGCTCGGGGCCGATCACGTGCACGATGCCTTGCTTGTCGCTATCCAGGCCGAAGCATTGGATGCCGAACTCCTTGCAATTCGCTTCCAACTGCGCCACTTGAGCGGCGGCGATTTTGTCGATGATGGGGAAGGAGCGGGGCGTGGTCGGCGTGCTGTGGTCGGTGGTCGCGATGGTTAGGTCCGGGCGGCGGACTTTCAGGCGGCGGCGGCGGAGTCCTTCGAAGGCTTGCGGGGAGGTCACTTCGTGAACCAGGTGCAGATCGATGAAGAGGAGGGAGGGGGCGCCCGGGTGCTCGGCGACTATGTGAGCTTCTGTTACTTTTTCGATTATGGTGCGAGGTTTCATGGTTGTCGGTCCAACCGCTCCCTCACGGTCGCGGCTCGGAAACGCTTACTGAGCCGCGACCGTGAGGGAGCGGTATTACAAGGCTGCTACTACTGCGTTTCCTACTTCTTCGGTCGTTGTTGGGCGGCCTCGCGGCTTCAAGTCGGCGGTGACGTTGCCGGAGTTCAAGACGGCTTCTACAGCACGGCTCACTGCCGCGGCTTCTTCTTTCAACCCAAAACTGTATTCCAACATGACCGCTACCGAGCCGATCGCGCCGAATGGATTCGCCTTGTTCTGTCCCGCAATGTCCGGGGCCGATCCATGTACCGGTTCGTAGAGCCCTGCCCACGCGCCCGACGGTTTTTGGTCGCCGATCGAAGCTGAGGGCAGCATCCCGATCGATCCAGCTAACACCGCTGCCTCATCACTCAGGATATCGCCGAACATGTTCTCCGTGAGCAGCACGTCGAAACGGCGCGGGTTCAAGATCAGTTGCATGGCGCAGTTGTCTACCAGAATGTGGTCCAGTGCGACGTCGGGGAATTCGGCGGCGACTTCGACGACAACGCGACGCCAGAGCTGCGAGTTTTCGAGTACGTTCGATTTGTCGACGCTGGTTACTTTCTTGCGCCGATTGCGCGCCAGGTGAAAGGCCATGCGCGACACGCGCTGAATCTCGGAACGGGTGTAGGACATGGTGTTGACGGCGCGCGTTTCGGCGCCGTTCTCATGAATGCCGCGCGGCGTGCCGTAGTAAATGCCGCCGGTCAGCTCGCGGACGATGATCATGTCCGTGCCGTCCATCAGATGATTCTTGAGCGGTGAAGAATCCAGTAGCGCCTTGTAGGAACGAACGGGGCGCAGGTTTGCGTATACGCCTAGCACTTTGCGGATGCCGAGCAGTCCTTTTTCCGGACGCTTTTCGGGAGGAGCCTGGTCGAATTCCGGGAGGCCTACGGCGCCCATCAGGGTTGCGTCGGCTTGCAGGGCCAGGCCGATGGTCTCTTGCGGGAGTGGCGTGCCGGTTTTGTGAATTGCTACGCCGCCCAGGAGTCCTTCGGACAAAGTGAGCCGATGATGAAAGCGATTAGCTATATGTTTTAGAACTTTTACCGCTTCGCTGGTGACTTCGGCGCCGATTCCGTCGCCGGGGAGGATCAGTATGTTTAACTGCATTCAATTGGCGGCCGATTTGGCGATCGGCGGCAGGTTGCCAACCTGCCCCACAACTTCGTGGATCAGCGCGATTATTTCATCGTTGCGAAAACCCTTTTTGCGGTCGGCCAGCGTGGTGAAGCGCTCGTAGAGGACGTTCAGTTCTTCTTTGTTCAAATCGAACCCCAGGTCCTCGGCGCGTTTGTGCAATGCATGCCGGCCGCTGTGCTTGCCCAGCACCAGCTTGCTTTCGGGAACGCCGACCACGTGCGGATCGATGATCTCATACGTTGTCCGTTCCTTCAAATAACCGTCCTGGTGGATGCCCGCTTCGTGCGCGAACGCATTCTCGCCGACGATGGCTTTGTTGGGCTGGGGGCCGAAGGTGATGGTCTCGGCCAAAAGCCGGCTGACGGAATAAATATGCTCCGTGACGATCTTGGTCTCGTAGGGAAGCTTGTCCCGGCGGGTCTTGAACGCCATCACGATTTCTTCCAACGCGGCGTTGCCGGCGCGCTCGCCGATGCCGTTGATGGTGCATTCGATCTGGCGCGCGCCGGCTTGCACGGCGGCGATTGAATTGGCGACCGCCAGTCCAAGGTCGTCGTGGCAATGCACGCTCACTATGGCGCTATCGCCCAGGGCCTGCACCATTCGTCCGATCAATGCGGCGTATTCTTCCGGAACCGAATAGCCGACGGTGTCCGGCAAATTCACGGTTCGCGCGCCCGCCGCTACCACGGCGCGGGAAATTTCTTCGAGGTAATTCCAGTCCGTTCTGGTGGCGTCTTCGGCGGAAAATTCGACGTCGTCCGCGTAACTGCGCGCCAGCTCGACGGCTGCGACCGCTTCATCCAGCACCTGTTGCCGCGATTTTTTCAGCTTGTATTTCAGGTGGATGTCGCTGGTGGCGATGAAAGTGTGAATGCGCGGGCGTTTGGCAAATTTCAGGGCGGCCGCGGCGCGCTCAATATCGGTGGTGTTGGCGCGGGCCAGCGCGGCTACTTGAACCCAGGAAAATTCACGGCTGATCGCGTCCACCGACTCGTAATCTCCGTCGGATGCGATCGGAAAACCGGCTTCGAGGATGTCGACGCCAAGTTCAACAAGTTTCGCCGCCAGACGCAGCTTCTCGGGCACGGTCATGCTGCAGCCGGGCGATTGTTCTCCATCCCGGAGCGTGGTGTCGAATAGGTAGACTCGATTCGCCATGAATCCTCCCTCATATAAATTATCGGCATGTTGTGAAGATTTAGCAAATTTATAATACTGGGCTAGAAAATAACAGTTGATGATGTTATCATGCTCCCATAAAGGCCGCTTATGGAACTCTACCCTTTAAAAGTCTTCTTGACTGTTAGTAACGAGAAGAGTTTCTCGCGCGCGGCCGAGAAATTAAGGCGGACTCAGCCTGCTATCTCCCTTGCGATTCAGAAGCTTGAGTCGGATTTGCAGGAAAAGCTGATCGATCGGTCGGGTAAGGAACTGCTGCTGACGGACGCGGGGCGCATTGTGCGCGATTTTGCGCATCGGTTCGAAAATCTGGGCTTGGAGTTGGAAAATGCGCTGGCTGAGCTGCGTGACAACTCGGCCGGGCGGCTGATTGTGGGGGCCAACGAATCCACTTCACTTTACTTGTTGGAGCACATTGAGCGGTACCGGCGCCTGTATCCGAAGGTTCGGGTGCAGGTGCGGCGGTGCCTCTCGAGCAAGATTCCGTCGCAGTTGGTGGACGGCGATTTGGAGTTGGGGGTCATCAGTTACGATCCCGACGACGACCGGCTGCAATCGATGGTGCTGTTCACCGATCACCTGTCGTTCGTCGTTTCGCCGGTGCATCGGTTCGCGAATCGTACATGCGTGTCGATCGCGGAGCTGGGGATGGAAACATTCATCGCGCACAATGTTTTGTCGCCATATAGGGCGGTGGTCTTGAAGGAGTTTCAACGGCACAAGGTGCCGCTGAACATGGACGTGGAGATGCCGACGGTGGAAACGATTCGGAAAATGGTGCAGCGCAATGAGGGGGTGGCGTTTTTGCCGCGGATGTGCGTGGAGCAGGAGGTGAAGCAGGACACTTTGCGGGAGATCAAAGTGGCGGAGTTGAATGTGGATCGCAAGATTCATCTGGTGAGTCCGGCGAAGCGGAGTTTGAGTCATGCGGCGAGGGCTTTTTTGGAGTTGGTGCGGAGTTCGTAGGGGATTTACGGGCGGTCTTTGATTAGGAGCGATAGGAGGTAGTCTTGGACGATTTGTTCTTTGCGGATTGCCTTCCAGTTTTCAAAGGCGCGGTCGGTGGCCGCGATATTGCGGTTTAGCAATTTTGTCCGATGCCTCTCTCATCCTGCGGTGATCGAAGGCGCGAGCGAGACCCGCCCGTTGGCCAACTTGCTTCCAGTATGTGGCCGCGGACTTCGAGCAGGTCGTCCGCAAACGCCATCGTGTCAGGACCAAGATTTTTCCTTAAGACTATCCTGCTCGGATTTGCCTCTGAAATGGATATACGGAATTAGACCCCAGCGTTCCAAGGGTTTAAGTTTGTCCTGAAGGGCCGCTCTGATGCGTGTCGTAACTTTTCCAAGGCGATCATCACTGGCGGCCCGGTCGGTAAGAAGGACCCGAAAGAAAATCGCGTCAGCGCCGATCCAATCGGTGCTGATTTCGTACCGGACGCGAACGACGTCTCGTCCGAGCTGAGGCACAAATTTGGTTATCGCCTTGTCGACTTGCTCCTCGTCAACAAATACATTTCGGGTCACTAGCAAAACTCTGTTGCCTCTCTCTTTGACCATAGCGCGTTCGGACTTTCGAAAAAACTTCCCGCGCCATGCTGGTGTTATAACTGTGCTATGCGATGCATGTTGCCGGCTCTTTTCCTCGGAGCGGTGCTGGCCTGCTTGGGCCAGCAGCCGAAACGTTGCCGCTCAACGGGACGCGATGAAGAAGCTGGATTTTCTGGCGGGAAAATGGCCGGGGGATGCGTTGGCCGCGCGCGGGCCTGGGGAGCCGATGAAGGTGGTCCAAAGCGAAAATATTCAGTTCAAACTGGATGGGTTGGTGCTGCTTCTGGAAGGAACCTGTGTCTCTTACGACGACTCGGCGTCGGTCTACCGTTTTCGCAGCTACAATGATGATGGCCGCTACCTTGAAACGGAGCTGAAGTTGTTGCCGCGAGGATTTGCATGGGGCTTTGAGGCCGGACCTCTGAAGGTGAACAACAGCATGCGGCTCAACGAAACAGGTGAGTGGACGGAAATCTGTTGAGATGGTACTGAAGAGGCAGCCCTGATGTTTCTCCGCACTATCGTTTTTCTATGCCTGGCCGTGGTTGGACTGAACGCCGACGAAAAATATACCGGACCCGTACCTCCCAAGCCTGACGTTCTGTATCTGATGCACGCCACTACTCTGGTGGAAACCGAAGTGGGCGTGGCTCGCGAGGAGAAGCGGAAAAACGATAGCACGTATATTGTCAGCGGCGCCAGCTCGCCCGCGCGGACTCCGCTGGCGGAGCCGGTTTTCATCGTGGATGCCCGCCAGATCGCGCCCGAGCGATTGGAGTTGTACAAGATGGACGTGAAGAACGGGAATCGCGAGGTCACGATTTCATCCAAGGCGCACAAGAGCGGCGGCAGGCTGACTCTGACGATGACGAAGTTGAGCGGCCGGCTGTACAAGATTGAAGCCAACGCGCCGCTGGAAAATGGGCAGTACGCTATCTCGCCCAGCGACGGCAACAACGTGTTCTGCTTCGAAGTTTACTAGTGGCAAGCCCTACCTGAAAGAGCGTCGCGCCCAGGCGCCTTATTCGTATCTGAGCGCCACCATGGGATCGACACGTGTGGCCCGGCGGGCCGGCGGGTAAGAGGCAAGCAGTGCGATGGTCAAGAACATAAGGGAGACTCCGGCGAAGGAGAGGCCGTCGACGCCGTTGAGTCCGTAGAGCAGACCGCGCGCCAGATAAGAGGCTCCGGCCGCGAGGAGAATTCCGGCAATCAATCCGGCAAGCACGGGCCGTGCGCTTTCGCGCAGGATGAGGCCGAGAACGTCGCGCTTCTGAGCGCCGATGGCCATGCGGATGCCGACTTCGCGCGTACGCAGGACGACGATATAGCCGACCGTACCGTGGATGCCCATCAAGGCGAGTAGAAGACCCAGCAGTCCGACCGTGGACGCAACAGCGGCCGCAAGGCTCGAGACGATGAACGGCCCCGACTGGCGAAGCTGTTCCTCGAGAGTGGAAGACGTTGCGATTATGTTTGGATCGATGGCCGAGATCACGTGGTCGATCGCCCTGATAACTTGTGCCGGGTCAGACTGAGTGCGTATGAGTATCGAGTAATCCTGAATCCGGTCTTCGGTCAGCGGCAGGTAGATCCGTTTGGAATCGCTGCCGTCAAACTCCGCGCCGCGTGTATCGCGGACAACGCCGACCACCTGGTGGGCCGGACCGGTGGCGAAGAGTTCACTCCGATTGTGGGGCCGCTCGTCGGTGGGGCCCAAGCGGAGGCTGCGGCCAATGGGGTTCTGGCCCGGCCAAATCTGTTTGGCGGCTGATTCGCTGAGAACGATCGATTGCTCAGGTTGGCCGGCCTGCGATTGAAAGCCGCGGCCCAGGAACAGGGGGATGCCAAGAGTCTGGAAGTAGTTTGCCTGTACGTAGGCGTAGTGGAGGGTGGACTGGGAATTTTCGGCGACGGTTCGAAAGCGGCTAGGGCCCGGCGGCCGGGCGCTGGTGATCGAGGCCACTCCCGGCAAGGCTGCCAGGCGCGTGCGAAGTTCGCGGACCAAAGCAAGCTTGCGGGCAGCGGTGTATTTTGACGTCTCCGCAAACTGAAAATCGAGATCGATGACGCGCTTGCTCTCGTAGCCGGTGTCCATCTCGAGCGACTTGATGGAACTTCGAATCGCCATGCTTCCGGCGATCATGAGCACCAGGGAAAAGGCAACCTGCGCGGCGACCAGGACGTCCTGGAGCCGGCGGCTGCGGATCGGCGAAGTGCCGGCCCTGCTGTTGGAAACGAGGGCCGAGCGGGAGCTTTCCATCGCCGGGGCAAGCCCGGACAGCATGCCGGCAAGCAGTGAGACGGCAAAAACGTAAGCAAAGATTTGGAAGTCGGGTGTAACGTCGAACACGAGCGTGCCATACTCTACGGGAAAAGCGTTGGCGAAAACGGTCACGCCCACTTTCAGGAACGCCCAGGTGAAGAGGAGCGCCAAGACACCGGCCAGCAGGCCTAGCAGAGCGCTTTCCGTTACTAATTGCCGGATGATGCGTAGCCGGCTGGCCCCCAGTGACAGCCGCGTGCGCAGCTCGTTTTGGCGGGATCGAATACGGGCGAGTTGCAAGCCGCCGACATTGGCGCAGGCGACGGCCAGCACCATTCCAGCGGCAGCCATGATAAGCAAAATGGACAGTGTCAATCCGCCGTACTGCTTCAGGGGGAGAGGGAACGGAGAACCAGGCCAGACGAGTACGGTGGCGGGCTTGGCCGATTCGGAGTGGGGATCGTGCAGCGTTCGGAGGCGATCGGCGATTGGGCTCATTTCCGCTTGGGCCCGGCCGATGCTGCTGCCGGAAGCGAGGCGGCCGAAAAGGCGGTAACGCTGGTTTTCACGATTGCGCAGCCACTGGCCGTCGGCATTAATGAGCGGCTCGATGCCGATCGGAAGCCAAAAAGTCGGCGCGCCTATGCCCGTACCGGCGAAGTCGTGCGGCGTAATTCCAATTACCGTGACGGCGAGGCCATTGAGATGGATTGTTTTCCCCAACATTGCCGGGTCGCGCGCAAACCGTCTTTGCCAGTAGTTTTCGCTGATCAGAACACCTTCGGATTCGAAAGTGCGGCCGTGAAGGGGCGTGACTCCGAGAACCTTGAAGTAGTTTTCGGAGACAACGCAGACGGTGGCGAACTCCGCATTACTCGCGCCGGAAGATAGCAGCCCCAATCTTCCCAGCCCCGATGCCGGCACAGAATCGCGTTGACTGATCATGCCGCCGGCGTTCGAGAGCGTCACGCGTGCAAGCCGAAAAGCGATCAGGCCGCTGAAGGAATGGACTGAATCCCGATACGCTTCATAGTCGGGATAGCTGAAAGTGAAATCGGCCGCGCTCGAGTCGCGGAGCAACGCGAGGTTGACCATCTCGGTGGGCGCGCGAGCGTCGAGCGGCCGGGCGACCATCGCCTTGTAGGCGGTGAAGACGGCGGTGTTGATCCCAATACCGATCGCCAGGGCGAAGACCGTGACGACGGTGGCCCCGGCATTGCGAGACAACATGCGGACTCCGTAGCGCAAGTCGTGGAGCACGGTTTGGGGGAGAAACATAGGGTCATTGGTTAAGACGGTCTGGGATGCTGTTTATTACAGGGGGAAGAACACAAGGAATACGAGGAACACGAGGAACACCGAGGCGATTAAGGAAACTGGACCGTTACGGCTGCGATAGAATTGGCTCCTATGCCAGCCCAACCTGTGCCTGCCCCCTTGCCGCCACGCACTGAAGCGCCTTACCCGAATGCGGGCTATTCGTGGTACGTGGTGGGCGTGCTGACGCTGGTGTACGTCTTTTCGTTCATCGACCGGCAGATCATGAGCCTGCTGGTTAGGCCGCTGCGCCGCGATTTGAACATTACCGACACGCAGGTCAGTATCCTGATGGGACTCGGGTTTGCAATTTTCTATACGCTGTGCGGGATTCCGCTCGGCCGTTTGGCGGACACGCGCAGCCGGCGGTCCATCATCGCGGCCGGGTTGGTGGCCTGGAGTTTTTTTACGGCGCTGTGCGGGCTGGCGAAAAATTTCGGGCAGATGCTGTTGTGGCGCACCGGCGTCGCCGTTGGGGAGGCGACGCTTTCGCCGTCGGCTTATTCGCTCATCACGGATTATTTCCCGAAGGAGCGGCTGGCTACCGCCATCAGTGTCTACTCGATGGGAATTTATCTTGGAGCGGGGCTATCGTACCTGCTGGGCGGAATTATCGTGCGGCTGGCGTCGCTGAAAGATGCGTGGATCGTGCCTTTAGTGGGTGCGGTCCGGCCCTGGCAGGTGATCTTTTTCGCTGTGGGATTGCCGGGGCTGCTGGTGGTGTTTCTGATGCTGACAGTGAAAGAACCATTCCGGCGCGGCATCGTGAAACAAGCGTCGGGGATTCCGTTCTCGCAGGTTTTCCAATATATTCTGGAGAACAAGCGCACGTTTCTTTCGCACAACATCGGGTTTGGGTTTCTTTCGCTGGCCTCTTACGCTTCCGGCGCGTGGATTCCCGAATTTTTCAGGCGCGATCTGCATTGGGAAGTGCAAAAGACCGGGCTGGTGTATGGCTCAATGGTGATGGTGTTCGGGTCGCTGGGAATTGTGGGGGCGGGCCGGATTGCGGATGCGATGCGTGCGCGTGGAGTCCGGCAGGGAAATATGATGCTGGGGGTTTTCATCGCGCTGTTGTGGATACCGGTGAATATCCTTCTTTTTCTCGCGCCGTCGGGCAATTGGGCAACGCTGTGGCTGGCGCCGGCATGCGTATGCGCCGCCGCGCCGTTCGGGATCGCTCCGGCGGCCATTCAACAGATGATGCCGAACCCGATGCGCGGGCAGGCGTCGGCGGTGTATCTGTTCATCCTGAATCTCATTGGACTGGGCATCGGGCCTACCGCGGTTGCGCTCTGCACGCAATACATTTTCGGCCGCGATGAGGCGGTGAATTATTCGCTGCTCATTGTGACCGTGACGGCCAGCGCGATCGGGGCGTTGTTGCTGTGGAGTGGGCTGAAGCCGTTTTTGAGAAGTTTGGAGAGGCTTGGCGCGTGGGCCGCGGGACAGATTTAGAAGAAACGCGACTACCCTACCTCGCCACGCAAGCCGCGGCGCCTTACGAAGGGATCAAGCCCGTCCCGGTCGCCATCCTGCTCGACAATGTTCGCAGCCTCTACAATGTCGGCGCGTTTTTCCGGACGGCGGACGCGGCCGGTTGCGAGAAGCTGCACTTGTGCGGGATCACGGGGCGTCCGCCGGAGCGCGCGATTGCGAAGACCGCGCTGGGAGCGGAAGAAATCGTCGAGTGGGAACATCACGCGGATGCCTGCGAGGCGGTGCGCGGGTTGCGTGGCCGCAACTACGAAATCGCGGCGGTGGAAACCAGTGTGCACGCCGTCGATCTGTTCGATTGGCAGCCTGCTTTTCCGGTATGCATCGTATTCGGACACGAGGTCGACGGACTTCGCCCGGAGCTGCTGGAACTGTGCGACACGCACGTGCGAATCCCGATGCTGGGGCGCAAGCATTCGCTGAATGTAGCGACCGCCGGCGGGGTGGTGATTTATGAGTTGCTGCGCAAGTACCGCCGCCTGTCGGAAAATGCAAGAATAAACCGATGAAGTCCTCTGTTGCCTGCTTATCTCTTTTCTTCTGCATCGCGCTAGTCGAGGCGCAGAATCCTCCGCCGACCATGTTTCCAGCCGTGCGCGGCTTGCACGAGATGGTGGGGGCCGCCAACAATTTCGAGGTGGAGGCCGGATACCGGATTCTCACGCAAGGCGGCAATGCCGTGGATGCGGGCGTCGCCAGCGTGCTGGCGGCCAGCGTCACCGAATTGAGCCGCTTTGGACTGGGCGGCGAAATGCCGCTGCTGGTGAAGATGGCCGGCAAGCCGGTGGTTGCGATCAGCGGCGTGGGGGTTGCGCCGGCCAAGGCCACGGTGGAATTCTACACGCATCGCGCGCCCGAGCCGTGGGAAGATTCGGGCCACATGGGGCCGGTTCCCATGCAGGGCATTCTCTCCGCCATTACGCCGGGCGTGTTCGACGGATTGATTCTGGCGCTGGAGAAGTACGGAACGAAATCGTTCGCCGAAGTGGTTGCGCCCGCGTTGGGCTACGCGCAAGAAGGATTTCCGATGCCGGAAGAATTCGGCACCATGCTGCGCGGCTATCAGCGCGTGATCACGCTGTGGCCGGCGTCCTTGAAATTCTTTTATCCGGATGGCGCGCCCACGCCGCGCGGCGAAGTGTTCCGCGAGCCCATGCTGGCGAACACGTTCAAGGAATTGATCGAGGCCGAGAAAAAGGCCCACGGCAAACGCGAGGACAAGCTGCGCGCGGTGCGCGACCTGTTTTATAAAGGCTCGATCGCCAAGCGCATCGCGGATTTTTGCGAGAAGAACAACGGGCTGATCGCATATAAGGACCTGGCGAACTTCCATGCCGAAGCGGACGAACCCAAGATGGGAACCTACCGCGGCTACGAAGTTTACAAGCCGGGATTTTGGACGCAGGGTCCGGTGATGATCGAAGCTTTGAATCTGCTGGAAGGTTACGACCTGAAGGCCATGGGGCACAACAGTCCGCAATATCTGCATACGGTGGTGGAAGCGGTGAAGCTGGCGTTTGCGGATCGCGATCAATACTACGGCGATCCCAAGTTCAGCAAGATACCCGAGGAAACGCTGCTGTCGAAAGAATACGCGACCGAGCGGCGCAAGCTGATCGACCCGGCGCACGCTTCGATGGAGCACCGGCCTGGAAGTTTTGGCTCGCGCATCACCATTCCGACCGCGCAGGCCGCCAAGGGAGACGTCAACGATACTACCAGCGTGGATATTGTGGACCGGCAAGGCAACGCGTTCTCAGCCACGCCCAGCGGCGCATGGCTGCCGTCGGTGATCGCGGGCGATACGGGAATTCCGTTGACCAGCCGACTGCAATCGTTCGTGATGACGCCGGGTCATCCGAATCAATTGATGCCGGGCAAGCGGCCGCGCGTGACGCTGAGTCCTACGCTTATTACCAAGGCGGGGAAACTGGAGATGATTCTTTCGACGCCGGGCGGGGACAATCAGGACCAGGCGCTGATGCAGGTGATCCTGAACATCATCGAATTCGGGATGACGCCGCAGGAGGCGGTGGAGGCGCCGCGCTTCCAGACGGAACATTTTTACAGCTCGTTCGGCAATCACGAATTCACGCCGGGCAAGGTGAATCTGGAGGGGCGAATTTCGAAGACGACTGTGGATGCGTTGAACGCGCTGGGGCACCGGGTGACGGTTACGGGCGATTGGAGTAATTCGTCGGCGCCGGCGGTGATCTGGGTGCACAACGGGGTGCTGAACGGCGGGGCCGATCCTCGGCGGGCTCGGTTTGTTTTTGGGCGTTAGGGTTAGTGTTCTCGATCCTGCTTCATCCGCCGCCGCAGATGGAAGATTGGCTGGCTGCAGAGCTGTGGGAATTGGGGACTGACGGAATCATCGAAGAAGACGGGGGCATGCGGGCGTTCTTCGATGTGCCCTCCGATCCGGCTTTGTTGTTGGCTCGATTCGCTGAGTTTTCGCCTGAGCTTCGGCAGGAAGCATCCACCGACTGGTGCCAGGTTTCGCGCGAGGCCTGGCCTGCGCTCGAGATTGGAAAGCGCTTTTTTCTGGTTGCTCCCTGGTGTGCGGATGCGACTCCCGCCGGACGTCTTCGTCTTGAGATTAATCCCGGGATGGCCTGCGGAACCGGGCGACACCCGTGCACGCAACTTTGCCTGGAGGCGATTGAGAAATACGTGCGGGCGGGGGATTCGGTCCTGGATATCGGAACCGGTTCGGGCATCCTTTCGGCTGCGGCGCTGCTGATTGGGGCCGAGCGCGTGGTGGGCGGCGATATCGATCCCGATGCGGTTCGGATCGCGGGCGAGCGGCCGGATTTGTTGTTATTCGTTGGCTCGGTGGACGCTATCCGCTCTGGCTCGGCCGATGTTGTGGTCGCCAATATTGACGCCGCAGTCATCGAGCGCATCGCGCCCGAATTGGCCCGCGTGCGAAAGCCTGGTTCAACGCTGGTGCTGTCGGGATTTCAAGAAGGGGATGTGCCGGAGGGATTTCAGCCGAAGGAAACACTACGGCGCGACGGCTGGGTCTGTTTGATTTGCTAAAACAAAAAGCCCACAGCGTGGTCAAGCGCCGCGGGCTTTTTGCAAGGAGCGAACGTCTTAGTTGGATGGCCGGCGTTTCAGGGTTGGCCGTTCGTCTTCATCGGACTTCGGCTTTTTGCCGTCTTCATCGGCGTCAATCGGACCCGTTGTCGATCCCGGACCCCGGCGCAGTTGCGGCTTGTTGGGATCCTTGTCGTCGACCTTGCGGCGATTGTGCATGGCCAGCAAGCGGTTCTTCACGTCGTTAAATTCGGACGTGTTCACCACGTACTCGGGCTTGGCGACCAGCAATTCCTGGATGTTTTTCTGCGCGTTGCGGATACGGTCGTCCGTCATCGGATGCGTCGAGAAAACCTTGGACATCGTGCCCGGCTTGCGCTTCTCGAGGGTCTCGATCTTTTCAAAGAAATCCACGAACGAAGTCGGATCGTAACCCGCCTTGTACATGTATTCCAGGCCCAGCATGTCGGCCTCGGATTCGAAACCGCGCGAGAATTTCAGGAAACCGACGGGGATCAAAACGCTGGCAGCCTGGCGGATGCCGTAGCCGGTCCAACCACCCAGAAAAATCATGGGAATGGTGGCCAGGTTCGCGATCTCGCCGCGCGTTGCCTGCCGGGTGCCGTGGCGCGCCGCGACGTGCGCAATTTCGTGCGCCATCACACCGGCCAGCTCGGCTTCGCACTCGGCTTTCAAAATCAAGCCGGAGTTGACGAAGAAGAAGCCGCCGGGCAATGCAAACGCGTTGACCTCTTCGCTGTCGATGACCTTGATGGTGAATGGCACCTTGGCGTCTGAATTCCGCACCAGGTTTTGGCCGACGCGATTCACGTATTCGCTGATAATCGGGTCGTTGACCAGCTTGGCTTGGCGTTCGACATCCTGGGCGAGCTGCTTGCCTAGTCCGATCTCCCTTTCAAGCGAGTAAAAATTGACCTTTCCGCTGACGTCGCGGTTACCGATCTCTTCCGGATCCTTCTTGGGGTTTTTGCCGCCGCCGCAAATCGCATTCGGGGCCGAAATAGTGAGAACTACAAGGAGACTGAAACTGGCGTACATCAGGCGTTTCATCAAGGCACTCCTAGAAACAGTATAAACCTTCATTCATTGAACGTATAGTGGTTCTAATGGGTTTCGACGAAATAGCTTTACCGCTCTGGCGCGAGTTCCGGGACCGGTTCCCGGTGACGAACAACCTGATCTACCTGAACCACGCCGCTGTGGCGCCCCTTCCCCGTCCTTGCGCGGAAGCCATGCAAGGCTGGGCCGGCGACGCCATGGAATACGGGTCGCTGCACTATGACCAATGGTTGGATGCATATGAGGGGCTTCGAGTTGCAGCCGCGAGGCTGATCGGCGCCGAGCGCGGCGAGATCGCCATGATCAAGAACACCTCCGAAGGAATCGCCACCGTGGCCATGGGTTTGAATTGGCGGCCGGGGGACAAGATCGTGGCGTTTCGAGAGGAGTTTCCAGCCAACTACTACCCCTGGCTGCGATTGGGGTCGGAACGCTGCATGGTGGTCTGGCTTTCCGTGACCGATTCCCTGGACGCCATTGACCGGGCCTGCCGCGGGGCCAAGCTGCTGGCGATCAGCTTTGTCCAATACCTGAGCGGACTGCGGGTGGACCTGAACGCGATCGGCGAGATCTGCCGCCGGCGGGGTTGTTTCTTTTTCGTCGACGCGATTCAGGGGATGGGCGCGTTTCCGTTGGATGTGCGCGCGGCCCACATCGACGCGCTGGCAGCCGACGGCCACAAGTGGATGCTGGGTCCGGAAGGCTGCGGCATCCTTTATGTACGGAAGGAACGGCAGGATTCGATCTTTCCCGAGGAATTTGGATGGACGAACGTCGCGGGTTATAACGACTACGCCTCGCGCGACATGGCGCTGCGTCCGGATGCCGGCCGGTACGAGTGCGGGACGCTCAACACTATTGGTTGCTTTGGTTTACGGGCTTCCATCGAGTTGATCCTGGAGGTTGGGGTGGAGCGGATCGGGCCGGTGGTTCAGGCGTTGGCGGGGCAATTGGCGGAGGGGGCGGTTAACAAGGGTTACCAATTGCTGGGGGAGCGGACGGGCGAAAATGGGTCCGGGATTATTGCGTTGAATAAAGCGGGTGTGGATAGCAGGAAGATCGTGTGGGATCTAAAGGATCGGGGGATTGTAGCGGCGCCGAGGCAGGGGTTTGTGCGGTTCTCGCCGCATTTCTATGTCAGTCCGGAGGAGATTGAGAGGGTTGTGGAGGAGTTGCCGTAATCTCCTTGACGCTCGCGCGCTCACCCCAGAGATTCGTAGATGTTACGCAATTCCTTGGTGCGTAACTCGTAGGGCGCGCCCGTTTCCTTCGAAATTGTGTCGCGAAAGAGAGAAACTATTGCAGATCGCACCTCAGTGGAAGTGTAGAGAACGCGTGCGGGCGGTTTCATTGCCAGCCCAAGGCTAGGTGTCCAGGCCGAGAGGTTTCTTGGGGACTTGGTCGCGCATGCGCTTCCAGCGCTGCTGAATGCCGCTGACTTCAAAGATCAGCGCCAGCAAAATGACTACGGTCAGCGTGATGCTGCCGATCAGCCAGAGGCCCGCGCGATCGTGCAGTTCTTTGCTGGTGCGAATCCACAGAAAGGTCAAAGCCACTACGGCAATGACCAGGCGCAGGAGACGTCGGGGTGACATCCTGTGCCATTATCCTCCCCTTTGAGGGATGAAGCAAAGGGCCTGGCGAGGGAGAGGGTCGTCAGTTCGCCGGGCCCTTCAAGGGGTTTAGCTCTGCGATGCGGCAGCGGTCATTACGCTGGCGATCTTGCTGAAGATCGTGCTGATGCTGGTTGCTACGCCGGGCATGATAGCGCCCGCGGCGACTGCCACGAAGCCTGCCATCAATGCATACTCAATAAGGTCCTGGCCTCGAGTATCTTTCCAAATTTTCATCTTCAAAATAAAGCTGTTGATCCGTGTCATCGTATTCTGGCTCCTCTTTTGCAACTGATCCAATTCGGTTGCTTGAGCTAACTTATCATCCGTAGCCTGTACGTTAAATGAGGAGAACCCCTTAGATGAAATCGTAATTCGCCCATAATCTAGATCTCGGTTCATAGTACGGAGGTTCGGCGGGGCGGGGCGGCGGTGGGGGGATAAGGCCCTAATTCGGTCGAAGTGTTTGGGCTTAATGCTTTTTCGCCCTGTCGATTTCGTGGGCGGCTTTGGGATCGACGTCTAGACGATGGGGGGACGTGAGGGAGCGGTAGGCCAGGAAGGCGGCCAGGAGGGCAAGGGCGGCGAGGAGGCAGATGAGGATGGGCTTCATGGGGCTACACAATAGTTATTCCTAATGATGGCACCGCGGGTTCGTTCGAAATTGTCCCTTTTTGGCTAGTGGTACCGCCTGTGATACCATTGTCGAGAAGTGTCCAATGCGGCTAAGACGCTAGCCAGGATGAAGCGGAATCCGCGCGATTGGCGGATCGAAGATTTTAAGGTTGTTGCGAACAGTCTCGGCATCGATCACGATCAAGGCGGAACAAGCCATGTCGTATTCCGGCACCCGCGTGCGGGCCGACTCTCAGTGCCGGCCAAGAGACCGATTAAACCCGTATACGTCCGATTGTTTCTGGAGCTGATCGATAGTTTAGGTGGTCAGAATGAAAAATAACACTAGGCTCATCAATTCTTTTCCATTTACGATCCGCCCGCTCAGCGATGAAGAGGGCGGAGGCTTCATGATTGAATACCCTGATTTGCCAGGCTGCATTTCCGACGGCGAGACTCCTGACGAAGCTATCGCCCGTGGCCGCGATGCAATCAGAGCTTATCTCCTCAGTTGCGCTAAACATGGCGACCCGATTCCGAAGCCAAGCGAAGCAAGCGGGCAATGGAGACAGCGAGTGCCGCGCAGTCTGCATGCACGTCTCGTCGCGAGGGCACGGCAGGAGGGGGTGAGTTTGAACACGCTGGTGACCAGCATGATTGCTGAGGGGCTTGGAGTGCGTCGGGCGTCGTGAGCTTTTGACGGCCGCAAGGATTCCTCGGCGACCGAACACTCACACCGTGACGGCGCCTTCAGAACAAATCCGAATGCGTCCCAATGCGGACGAGGTACAGGTCATCACCATCGATCTTGTATATCAGCAGCCAATCCGGCTCGATGTGGCAGTCACGGTAGTGCTTCCAGTCGCCGCCGAGCGAGTGATCCTTGCCGCGCTTCTGCGCGAGCTTCACATCCCGCCGAAACTGCGCCCCGATTATCGGGTTTCGCAGATCAGATTCCCAGGTTTTTGAACATGGCCGAGGAGGAATTCAGGCGCCTTCCCTTGCCTCTGTCCGCGGCGCGCATCGCCTTCACGGTTGTCACGTTCGGGACCTTCACTTCGAATGGCAGGGCCTTCTCCGCAACCACACGAACCAACAACATGCGGACCGCATCGGAAACGGAAATCCCCATGTCGGCCAGTGTTTTCGCGGCCTTTTGCTTGGTTTTCTGATCCACTCGAACGTGAACCATCGTCGTTGCCATGATTCAACCTCTCTGAGATACATTGTATCTCAAGGAATCGCGCTTCGACTTGAAAGTGGCGGAGAGGGGGGGATTCGAACCCCCGGTAGAGCTTTAGACCCTACGACGGTTTAGCAAACCGCTGCTTTCGACCACTCAGCCACCTCTCCGTTTGGAACGCACCTGATTTCAATGCGTTGTGGTCAATGTCACTACATTATACTGCAACCTTTGCATTGCGCGGAACGATTGCCACTACTTTGTCACTGTGCGCCAATCGCTGAACCGCCATCGTCCTCGCTCAGCGTCTTGAAGCGGAGATTGTTTTCCGGCAGGAACTTCACCATCCGGACAGGATTCACGCCCTGGTGCTGTCCCCACCGCTCCGCAATATTGAACATGTGCTTTAGCAGGGCAAGCTCCCGGTTGG
>DATDHK010000154.1:0-2450 GCA_036521635.1 Bryobacteraceae bacterium
GTGAACATGGTGGTGTTTATCGTAACACCGGGGGGGCGGGAACAGAGGGAACACAAGGAACACAGGGAACACAAGGAATACGAGTGATACGAAGAACACCGAAGCTATGAGAAAAGTCCGGTGTTCCTTGTGTTCCCCGTGTTCCTCGTGTTCTTTCCCCCGGTTCCTCCCCCTACCGGCGCGTTACGTCTACTACACGCACGGAACCGTTATCATTCGTCGAACATACAAAATCGAACCACTGCCCGCCATAGCGGCCGTCCACCCGGGCGCTGCCGACGATCCAATCGTTCCGCCCGCGGCGGTTGTCGTACCTCATCGAATCGAAGTTGGCATTGCGGAAGCCGTCCCGGCGGAGGCGGTCCTCAACCGAGCGCTGGCAGGCTTGAAACGCGCGACGGTCATCGGGCCTGGCGCCACCGCCGGCCCCGCCGCCGTCGACCGGTTCGAACTGAGCCGATCGAACTCGTCCGCTGTCAAAATCGACCGAGCAGGAGAATCGATATCTTTCGTCGCGATTGTAGCGGCGGACCTCAAACGTGCCGATAACCCAATCGTTCCGTCCCGGATTATCGTCTATCGTTACGCGCTGGAATGCAAGCTGGCGCGTATGCAAACGCTCCTCCGCTTGCTGTTGAACGGACTCCTGGCAGACTCGAATGGCCTCGTCGGCGGGCATGCGCCGGTTGTACCCTGGTTGCCAGCGGCCGTGATCGCCGCCACGGTCGACGTTGGGCGGATAACGGTCGCCACCGGGAGGATTTCGATCGGCCTGCGGAGGATAACGATCGCCACCGGGAGGATTTCGATCGCCCTGCGGAGGATAACGATTGTCTACCGGAGGATTTCGATCGCCATTGTTAAAGCGCGGATCGCCAGCCGGAAAATTTCCACTACCGCCCCAGAAAACGTCGAACGTATATCCTTCGGCCCCGGCTTGCGGATCTTCCAGCCGAATCACCGCCGCTCCACCATTTCGTGGATCGCGGACCAATTCCTGACGTCCTCTTCCATCCACTCCCGCGAAACGGAAATTGGCCGCATTCGCCGGCATCGGGCCGGTACATTCAAACCGGCGCCATTGCGGCGGCTGGCCGGAAAGATTTCTCAGATTCGCGTTGTCGCCCCGGATTTCCACCTCGGCCGCGCCGTCAATCACAACCTCAATCGTGCACTTTCCACGATCCGGGTTGCCGCCGCCGACAATCTGCGCCCGGCGCGGATAGGACTGTGCAAACGCCGAAACAGCCGATAAAATTGAAACACCTAAAATCGAAAACACACGGATTCGCATAAATCACCCCACTTGACATTAGCAGTTCTCCTGCCATCCGTCCGGCCTTGTGTTGTTATGTACTTCCAACAATCGGCTGTGTTTTCTACCGCCTGCCTCCCACTTCCCTCGGTCCAATTTTTACCCGTACCGGAACCCTGGTCCCGTTCGAGCGCTCAAACATTAAATTGTGTTCACCCAAGAAGCCTGGCCCGGGCTGCCAGTAGAAAACGCCATTCTTCAGGCTGGAGCCGATCGGCAACGCGTGCGCCTCGCCCAGCACCAGCAAGTTTCCACTGACAGCGCCGAGAGCCAGCTCGATGCGGCCTGCTTCTTCCATGTCGACCGAGTAGCTGTCATCCGCGCCGACTGCGGCGGATTGAGGCGCGTCGGTTTCGAGCGCCGCTTCGCCGCCGCCCGCATTCAGCACATTGAAGTAGCGGCTGCCAAGTCCTTCACCATGTCCCTGGTTGTCGAACGCATTCCAGGAAATCGTGTGAACTCCGTTGGCGAGCGTGGTGGTGTTCAGGTGGAAAAAGCCCACCGCTCCGCCGGAATTCGCGTAGCCCGGGAACAGGGCCGCGATATCGGAACGGAACTGGTTGTACGTCGGATGCCCCACCACCACACCATCGATCACTACCGTGATGGTGGACCCGTCGACAGGCAGCATGGCCGGCTGCGGCGCCAGCGCCCATCCGAAATTCACATAGTCGGCGCCTGAAATGACGCCGCCTTGAGCGGGCGTATCGATGCTGCCGAAAGGTTTCGCGGCCAGGGCATTGCCGGCCGTGATCGTCTTGGTTCCGAGGTCGATCTGATTGCCGGCCCTGTTGTGCGCAATGGCGTGAATCTTGTAAGCGCCGTTCCCCGGCGCGCCGTGGCCGCTGGCGTTCGGCAGGAAGTTGGTCAGCATCTGGTAGCCCCAACCCGCCCGGTAGTTGAACGGAGAAAGCGGGAACATGCCTTGCACGTCCGGCCGGGCATCGGCGACGAAGACCGCGCTGCCGATGAGGATCAGATTGCCCGCGGGCTCACCCACAACAGGCTCGCGCAAAATGTCCACTCGCGTGACTTCGATATTATCCAGCGCCCAACCGCTAACCGGAATGGCGCCCACAGCCCCAGTGGTATTGTCGGCCGGCGTATCGAAATTCCCGAATGGATTCCCGATGGC
>DATDHK010000155.1:0-2396 GCA_036521635.1 Bryobacteraceae bacterium
GCCACGGAGCGGAAATGGCAAAACGAACCCACCAATTCGATCAAAGAAATGAACTGGCCCTGCTCAAAGCGATCCTGGAAGCGCCCGCACCAATCTTCCTCCCCGAAACATGACTGCTGCGGCGGTCTTTGTGGGGCAGGATGGCATCCTGCGGCCGATTGGCAATCGGCCCGTCCGGTGAAACGTTCCAGGCACAGGCCGATTATCAATAGGCCGAAAGTAAGTGATAGCGATTCACACAATCGTCGCCGCCCATTTACCCCCGCGCAATCCACTTCGATATATACTGGCCTTTATCGTAAGGGGGAACCTTGAAAACTTATCCAATTAGAATCGCGATCCTGATCGCCCTCACAACAACACTAGCCCTAGCCCAATTCGAAACAGCCACGCTAACCGGCGTAGTCACAGATTCCGCCGGCGCAGTAGTCCCAAGAGCGGAAGTAAAAGCGATAAACGAAGCCACCAACCAGGAGTCCAGCGCCACCGCCAACGCCGAAGGCCGCTATTTCTTTCCCAACCTCCGCCCCGGCTCCTATCGCGTCACAGCCGCCGCGCAAGGCTTCAAGCAATTCGTTTCAGCCGGAGTCGTCTTGCAAGTGAACCAGGCCGCGCGGCTCGATATCCAACTAACAGTCGGCGCCGTCACAGAACAAGTAAACGTAACCGGCGAAGCCCCAGTTCTCGAAACCGAATCGGCCAGCCGAGGCGCCGTAATCGATCACACAAAAATGGTCGAGCTCCCGCTCAACGGCCGCGACTATAATCAACTGGCGCTCCTCTCCCCCGGCGTCTTGGCGCCAACTCCCCGGCTAGCGTCAGTCGGCTTTCGCGGCGTCTTCAACGTCAACGGCAATCGCGCCTTCCAGAACGCTTTCCAATTGGATGGGGTCGACAACACGTCATACTCGAACAGTTTTCGCGGACTCAACGTGCAAGTGATCCAGCCCTCGGTCGAAGCTCTCGAAGAATTCAAAATTCAGACCAACGCATACTCGGCTGAATTCGGACGCAGCGCAGGCGCGCTGGTCAACGCTACCGTCCGTTCCGGCACCAACAGCCTGCACGGAACGCTCTTCGAATTTCTGCGCAACAGCCAGCTCGACGCCAGCAACTTCTTCGCCAACAAAGCCGGACTCGCCAAGCCCTTCCGCCAGCGCAACCAGTTCGGCGCAGCCGCCGGCGGACCCATCGTTAAGAACAAAACTTTCATCTTTGGCGACTTCGAAGGTCTGCGCGACGCCGCCGGCACCGTGCGGTTCAGCTCCGTTCCGCAACCCATCTGGCGCCAGGGAATGTTTGCCACGCCCATCTTCAATCCGTACAACCCCGCCGACACCGGCCAGGATTTCCGCATCGCCGCGACCGCGAATTGCAACGACGGCAAGGGCAACTGCTGGAAAATTCCCTCCAGCCTGATCGACCCCGTAGGCCAAAAAGTGATCAACGTCAGCCCCGACCCCAACACGTTTTCGCCCACGTTCGACAACAATTTCGTCGGCGTCCCCGTCGATCGCAACCACACCAACCAGTTCGATCTCCGCGCGGATCATACCGTCTCTTCCAAGATCAGCGCCTTCGGCCGCTACTCCTTCGCCAAGACCGCCTTCTTTCGGCCAGCCCCCAGGCCGGGTTTATCGGAAGGCTCGTTCAACGACACGTTCGGCACCGCGGATCTCAAATCGCAGGCCATGGCCGCGGGCCTGGTGTGGGTGTTGTCGCCTCGCCTGGTTTCCGAAACGCGCTTTGGATATTCGCTCGGCGACTATTTTCAACTGCCTCCGAATTTCGGCTCCGGCTGTCCCACCGAACTCATCGGACTCAAGAACGCCCCGTCCGATCCCTCCATCTGCGGCGGCATTCCAGTCTTCAATTTCCCCGGCGGCACCTTACAACGAATTGGAAGAACCACTTCCGTCCCGCAATTCCAAACGCCGCGCAGCATGAACATCCGCGAATCGCTCGCCTGGAACCGCGGCTCGCACGCACTGAAGTTTGGCGTCGAATTGCTGAATGTCGAAACCGGCATTCGCGATGTCAGCTCGCTCCTCGGCCAGTTCAACCTGAGCGGCCGATTCACCGGCGTAAACAATCGTTGGGAAAATGCGCTGGCCGATCTGCTGCTCGGCTTCCCGTCGCGATATCAGCAGGATTCCAACACCACTTTCGACATCTACCAGCACATGTATTTCCTGTTCGTGCAGGATGACTGGAAGGTCAGCCGCAAGCTGACGCTGAACATCGGGGTCCGCTACGAGTTCGCATCGCCCCCGCGCGAGCGCGACAACAAGTGGGCCAACTTCGATTCCGCCACCGGCAAATTCATCACGCCCAAAGATGGATCGCTCTTCGACCAGGCCCTCATCCATCCCGACCGCAACAACTTCGCGCCGCGC
>DATDHK010000156.1:0-9555 GCA_036521635.1 Bryobacteraceae bacterium
GATCGAGGGCGCGCCGCACCTCAAGGACGAGCACCTGCCGGTGTTCGACTGCGCGTTCCGGTCGTCGAACGGTTCGCGCTCGATTCACTACATGGGCCACATCCGCATGATGTCGGCGGTCCAGCCGTTCCTGTCTTCCAAGGAGCCGGCCGGTCAACGCGAATTGACCGATCCGCGGGTGCAACAAAACATCCGCGAAACGCTGCTCAATCGCAAAGACCAGCTTCTGCGCGCAGCCTATTACGAAGTGGCGCGCGACGAAGCCAAGGTCGCGAACTTCCTGGCGCAGTCGATTTCACAAACGAAGGACACCAAGAAGTAGATTTGTGGGGCAGGTTGTTAACCTGCGGCCGATTGGCAATCGGCCCGTAAATACCTAATTGCCGGAAGTCTTGATTTTAGAATCCGCCTTGCTCTTCGACCCAGCGGGAAGCTTGCGGACCTCTTCGAAATACTGCTGAACGTACTGCTGGTAAGCCAGCGGCACCTCATCGCGATTGATCTCGCCGCCCGCCTCGCCGTGGCTGGCCTTCCGCTGCGAATATTGCGTTTTCAGTTGCTGCTTGCCGGACGCTACTTCCACCATCACTTCACCGCTGACGTTGGCCGCACGCTTGCCGATGATCTCGGTGATTTTGCCCATCGCCGCCAGTTGCTCGGCTTCGTGCGCGCTCTTGTCGCCGTCCTGTTTGCCAATGCCGCTCTTGCCGTCCGGAGAGTTAGAACGATCGGAGCTGTGCGAATCGCTCTTGCCTTGCGCGGCCTGCTGCGATCCATTCTGCGCCTGTTGACCCTGCGCTTGCGCGCTTGGGGACGCGTCCGATTGTTGCTGACTTTGCGAGGCCGATGCGTTCGGATCCGAACTCTGGCCCTGCTTCTGCTGCGAGTTGGATTGCGAACCGCCCTGTTTGCCGTCGCTCGATTTGGGCTGCATTTTCATTTTGGCCAACAGATTGGCAAATGCATCGCGCACCTTGTCAGTCAAGCTGGAGTCGCCCGAATTTCCCTGCTGGTTGGAATTCTTCGGAGCGGACTGCTGCTTGCCCGACTGCGAGGCGCCATCCGGAGAAGAGTTCTGATCGCCCGCCGAATTGCTTCCCGGCTGCGAAGATTCGCCCTTCTCGCCCGACTCGAGCGGATCGTCGCCGGGCGACTGCTGATCTATTCCCGTGCCCTTCGCCTTACCCGCCGGATCGGCGCCGCCGTCGGGATTGTTCACCTCGGGGGTGTCGGTCGTCATCAGCGCGGCATCCGACGCGGGATCGAGGTCGGCCGCTTTCGATTCCCACGGATCCACCGCCGCTCCCTTATCGCGATGACCGTCCGAATCGAAAGGCCGGTCTCCATGGATCTTTTTGACCGCCGCCACTTCGCGCGAAGATCCCAGAAAACCGTCGAAGCCGATGGGTATCAGGGATGCCCGCAAATCGAGACTGCGATTAATCCCGTATCGCAACCCAAACATCCCGCACACCAGCACGGCCAGTGCTGCGTTCACGTAGAAAGTTCGCGGAGTAAAAAAAGGCAATCCACGGCGCACATCGGCCGATCGCGCCAGTTCATCCGCCGCTTGCCGCTGACGTTCGATGAAATCCGCCGCTGCAACTCGTTGGCCGGCGTGTTGGTCGAAATAAAATGCGGTCGAGATGGCATCGTGGAATCCCAACTGCCGATCGATCGACTGTGCCACCCGATACTGCGACAGAATCTGTGGGCGCGCGCGATAAGCGCCAACCGCCAAACTGCCCGCAAATAAAATCACCAGCCAGTACCAATTAAGAAACTCAGTGCCGACCAGCAATAGAAGAATCGCGCCGCCAAGCGCCAGCGCCGCGGAGAAAGACGCCTCTCGAATAAACAGATTACGTAGCTGGCGCCGCCGGCCTCGCCGGATCAAATCCGTAAGTACGTTGCGCTCAGTCACTTGTTAATTATTACAGAAATGGGGACGGGGGGCTAGGGACTGGGGGCTGGCGAAAATTCCTAGCCCCTAGCCCCCATTCCCGAGCCCTAACTTCTCACTTGACCTTATGTCCACATCATGGCTATGATAGCTACATGAAGACGGTCAACGTCGCCCTGCTAAAAAACCGGCTCAGCGCCTATCTCCAAGAAGTTCGCGCCGGGGAGGAGATCGTGATTCGGGACCGCAATCTGCCAGTTGCCAAATTGGTTCCGCTAAGCCCCATCGAGGTCTCGGCGGAGGAACTGGCTTTGGTAGCATCGGGCGAGCTCCAGCTTCCTTCCGAAAAACTGAACGAACGCGCATTCTGGTCCATCGGGGCCGATAATCCCGTGACCGGCTCCGCCAGGGCCGCAGCCCTCCGGGCAATTTCCGAGGATCGCGAAGAACGAGATGCCGGGCTTTTGGGACGCTAGCGCAATCGCGCCGCTGTGCGTCCCAGCGCAAAACGCCGGGCATGACCGGCAACTTCTGCACCAGCACGCTCCCGTAGTCTGGTGGGGCACGGCGATAGAAGTTGTAAGCGCGCTGGTCCGGCTTCGCCGCCAGAATTTTTTTACTGAGCCGCAATATTACGCAGCGTATAAACGATTCACGGCCCTGCGACGATCGTGGCGCGAGATTCAACCCACCAACCGCGTGAGAGATCTGTGTGAAATCCAACTGGATCGCTACGACCTGCGGGCCGCGGACGGCCTCCAATTAGCAGCGGCCCTGGTGTGGTGCAATCAACGGCCGAAGAACCGTCCATTTCTCTGCCGCGACATTCGGCTTCGAGCCGCCGCGCGCAGCGAAGGTTTCCTGTTAGTCGATCCGTAACTCCACGATCACCACGTCGCGCCACTGTCCGTCCAACTGCCCATGCTTCTCGTAGATCCCAACCTCGCGAAAGCCCAGCTCGCGCACCAATGCCCGGCTCGCTGTATTTTCCGGAAAGATTCTCGAGAGCAGCTTCCAGAACCCGGCCTTTGAAGCAGCCTCAATTAATGCGCGAAGTGCGATTCGGCCCGCCCCTTGCCGGCGATGAGTGCGTGCTACATACACCGAAGTTTCCGCGATTCCCGCGTAGCACTCCCGAGGCCGATATGTGAAGGTTGCTCCAAACGCAATCACTTGTTGCCCGTCTTCCACGACAACAATCGGATGAGCGCCGTCGAACCACGCCCGAACATCGCCTGCCGTGCGAGGGCGCGTTTCAAAGGTTGCGATCCGGTCCTCGATGCCTTCGTTGTAGATGCGTGCGATTGCCGGCGCATCTTCGAGCGTTGCTGCGCGGACTGTCACGAACTATTGACGGCTGGCCGGAGGCACGATGCCGCACATCCGCGCGTATACCACGGCTTGGCCGTAGTGATCGAAGGTATGCCACGACACAACCGACAGGATCTCCATCCGCGGCATCTTGTCTTTTCCGAATGGCGGCGGCATCAAGTCCAGGGCATTGGCTTTCGTCATAGCAGCCGCTGCCTTGTGAGCATAGGCGAAGGAGTCTTTCAAATATTTCACTACGGCCTCCTTGCCCTTAATCGACTCAGGCCCGTTTTCTCCGGGCCCCGCTTCGCTGGGATTCTTTTCGCCCAGTGCAGCGGCCGACACCACGTAATTAATGGCTGCGATGTGCGTCATCTGCTGCGAGAACGTGCGCACTCCCGAGAACTGTCCGTCCTTAGGAGCGAAATTGTACCGATCCGCGAGCATCGCTTCCGCCAGCGATACTACTTCGCTCTCCACGGATTTGATTTGCCCGTCCAAGATCTTGCCGATCGAAGGCGCCGCCGGCTCCGCCGCGAAAGCCAGCGCCGCAAAAATCGCGAATACGAACAAAACTTTCCTCATGGTCCGATTATACGTATCCGTCGCGTCAGGAGACTAGTCGAGTCGAAACTTCGGCCGGTTCGCGGGATGCGGGCTTCTTGAGAGGGTCGTCGGGTTTACACTTCACCCGCGTGATCGGCGCATTCGCAATTATGGAAAGCACCGTGAAGAGCAAAGACGAACTACGTACCACTACCTTCACGGGGAGGTGTCCTGCTACATTCATCATAACTCCATATGGCGGCCACTAAAGCCCAGCCGATTCGAAAAGAGAAAGAGCCGCGCTGGCCTGCGCTCCTGGCCATTCTCGCGGTTAGCGGACTGCATTTCATTTTGCCGCCCGCTCTACGCTTCGGGCCGGATTGGCTGCTGCTGGTGATTACGTCCGCCTTGATGGTGCCCACGGCGATTTCGCACCGGACCGGCCGGCACGGGCTGAACGACGTATTGGGTCACCTGGTGTTGGGCATCTTGACGGCTTCGATGGTCTGGTCGCTAACCTTGCTAATCACGCGGCTTCCGGCGCACAGCGATACGCCTCAAGCATTGCTGCGGGCGGCGGCGGCGCTGTGGGTGGCGAACGTGCTGGTCTTCGCATCCTGGTATTGGCGGTTGGATGCGGGCGGTCCGAATCAGCGCGATCAGCGCGACGATCACGACGAAGGTGCATTCCTGTTCCCGCAAATGATGCTGCCCGACGAGGACGTGGGTCCCTGGACGCCCGGATTCGTGGATTATTTTTTCCTGGCGTTCAACACCAGTACGGCTTTCTCGCCCACGGATGTGCCGGTGCTTTCGCGCTGGGCAAAACTAATGATGATCGTGCAAGCCTCGATTTCCTTGACCACGGTAGCTCTGATCGCCGCAAGAGCCGTCAACATTTTGTAGCGCGGCTTTCAACCGCTTCAGACGCGGAGGAACCACCCTCGGCGATACATTATGTAGACGATCAGAAAATAGAAGAACACGTTCACGATTGCGTACAACAGAGACGCGTTGATGGGACTGGCTAGGGGGGCGAACACGTCTTCGAAAATCCATACTTCCAGCGGTTGCGTTCCGATTTTGATAATGCCCAGCAAACGGCCGATCATCCCGGTGAAAATGAAAACCGCCAGCGCGTTCATGCCGTAGATGGCGAAGAATCGCGACCAACGGTGGTGCTCCCGGACATCGACAATCCAATAGCACATGGCGAAAACAATGGATGCCAGTCCGGCCATGTAGACAGAGTACGAGCTGGTCCATAGGCTTTTATTTATGGGCAGCCAGAAGTTCATCACCAGGCCGGTGAACAGCAGAATATTGCCCGTGACAAACATCCAAACGGTTTTCTCCGCGGGCGGCCGGTTGCCGCGCATCAAATAGCCGGTGAGGATGCCAAACAACATGGTGGCGATCGCAGGGATGGTGCTGACCAATCCCTCCGGATCCCAAACCCGGGTTTGCGACCACATGTGGCCGGTCAGAAAAATGCCGTCAATATACTTTTCCAGATTGCAATCTTTTTCAAGATGACCTGCGCCGCAACCGGGCACTGGGACCAGCATCATCAACAGCCAGTAACCCGCGAGCAGCGTGACGATCGTAATAATGAGGCCGCGAACTTTGAGGACCAGGAAGAGAGTTGCGCAGATCAGATAACAGATCGCGATTCTTTGGAGCACGCCCAGGTAGCGGATACGGTCGAAATGAAAATAGGGAAAACCATTCAGGAAAAGCCCGACCGCGAAAATGAGCAGCGAGCGGCGCAGCACATGGAAGAAAAGCTTCAGCCGGCTGTCGCCGCGTTCGATGCGTTTTGCAAATGAGAGCGTAAGCGCGACGCCGGCGATCCAGAGGAAGAACGGAAACACCGTGTCGGTGAAGGTCCATCCGTGCCAGGTTGCGTGCTCGAGCTGCGGATAAATGTGGTCCCACGAGCCAGGATTGTTCACCAGCACCATGGATGCCAGCGTCGCCCCGCGAAAAACGTCGAGCGATTGCAGGCGGTTCCCCGGAACGCGCGGGTTCATTGTTTGGAAGCTGCGATGTCGAGCACCGTGTACCAGAGATACTGCACCATTTTGTGGATGGAACTTTCCAGCATTCGTTCCTGATCGGAATGCGCGCCGTGAAGCTCGGACTCGCTGTCGTCGACGATGGGGCCGAACCCGTACGCCTGCACTCCCTTGGTGCGCAACTGCGCATTATCGGTGGCGCCGGTAAGCATAGCCGGAATCGTGATGGCCGACGGGAACATGCTTTTTTGCGTACGCTCGAGTGCGCGAAACATTTCGCTATCGATGCGCGACGGCGGGCTAACAGGGCGGTTGTGCGAACTGCTGGCTACGATTTCGACGGCGGGGTCGGCAATGACGCGGCGCATTTCGTCGTATAGGCGGTCCATGTCTTCGTCGGGCAGGGCGCGGATGTCCAGAGTCGCTTCGGCCTGCGACGGAATCACGTTGGAACGGAAGCCGCCCTGGAGAATCGTGGGGACGATGGAGGTGCGCAGAACCGAATAATTGCCAGGTTCTTTTTCGGCGAGGTAGCGCTGGATCTCGGCGGTCTTCGCGGCGTCCGCGATGTGGTTGTAGCGATAGGCTTGGTCCGGCGCACTGATGGTGGCGAGCCTTTCGAAATAGGCGCGCGTTGTGTCGCTCAAACGCATGGTGGGTTGCCAGGTTTGAAATTTGGACACCGCCGAGGCGAGGTGCAGCACCGGATTATCCAGCCGCGGGCGCGATCCATGGCCGGCGGTTCCGTGCGCTACGAGGCGCGTCGTGCGCGGACTTTTCTCGGTGGTCGCGATTTCGACGTAGCGAACTTTTCCATTGCGCGCGGAAATGTGGCCGCCCTCCGCCAGCGCATATTCGGCGGCGATCGCGTCCCAATGCTGGTCGACTAGAAAACCGATACCGACGCCGGAGGTGCCCTCTTCACCAGCTTCGGCTATGAAAATCACGTCGCGATCCAGCGGGACATTGAGGCGCTTGAGCAACAGCATGGTCATGAGGCTCGACACCACGTGCGATTTGTCGTCGGATGAACCGCGTCCCCAGACGTAGCCGTCCTTTCGAATAGCCGCGAACGGATCGAGCGGCCACTTATCGCGCTGCACGCCGACGACGTCGGTGTGACCCATGATGATGATGGGGCGCTTGGAGCCGTTGCCCTTGATGCGCGCTACCAGATTGGCGCGTTTGGCATCGAGCGCAAAGACTTCGGTTTGGATGCCGGCGCTCTCCAGGATTGGCTTGAGATAATTGACGGCCTTGGTTTCATCGCCGGGCGGATTGCTGGTGTCGATCCGGAGTATGGAAAGGTAGTGGCCCATTGTTTCGGATTCGAGCTTCGCCCAATCGACGGGGTGGCGGTCGGCTGCTTGAAGGCAGCAGGCCGCGAAGACGAGGGACAGCGTGATTTTCATTCGATCCAGCATATCAATACTGGATGACTGAGCCGTTCACGGCAACTCACTCACCGCCATGTACGTCTGTCAAAACATGCGACACACGTTCTGGCTTCTGCTCCTGCTGGCCGGAACCGCCGGCGCACAGGGGCGGTCAGCCATCGCACCATCTGTCCTGGCGCGCGAGATGGTGGCGCTCCACAACGCTGTGCGGGCTCGCGTCGGAATGGCTCCCCTGGCGTGGTCCGCCCGGCTGGCCGCACGTTCGCAAGACTGGGCTGACACTCTGTTGGCGCGCAAGCAATTCGTCCATCGCCCGCACTCGACCTACGGCGAGAATTTGTTCGAAATCGATGGCGCGACAGCATCACCGGCGGAAGTCGTCAATGCGTGGGCCTCCGAATCCCGAAACTACGATTACGGCTCGAACAGATGCCGCGGTGTGTGCGGGCATTACACACAAATCGTTTGGGGCGATACCAAAGAAGTGGGATGCGCGGTGGCGAGAGGCGGCGGACGGGAGATTTGGGTTTGCAACTATGATCCGCCAGGCAACTGGGCCGGCAGGCGTCCCTACTGAGTCCGACGCTCTATCTGAAAGTTGCGTTGCCGCCGATACTCAGACATCAACGAAAGTAACAATCGGAGGATGCCCAGTGCTACTATTTCGCTCTGTCAAAACTATCGGCCTCATGGTACTAGCCTCTCACTTGGCGCTCGCTGGAAGTATCTGGAACGAGGTTGACGACGGAGGCGGCGATGCCGCGCGGTTGCCCAACAACGCTCAGGTGACCGCTGGAGTGGGTCCGCTGACCGACATTTTCGGCAAGCTCGGGAATGGCGTCGGCGGCGCGGATATGTACCTTATCCGAATTACCGACTTCGCCAATTTTTCAGCCACGTCTTCACCGGTTGGCAAGAACGGCGTCGACGATCCGGCGCTGTATCTGTTCAATTTTTCCGGGCACGCTATTTACGGCAGCGACAATATTTCCGCGATGAACACGCAAGCGATGCTTCCGGCGGGCGATCCGAATGGGCCAAACAAGAACGGCCTCTATTTTCTTCTGATCGCACCCAGCGGCAACGATCCTCTGAACAAATTTGGCAATAGCATTTTTCCCTGCGGTTGCACCGTGGGAGTTTTATATCCGCAGACGAATAACACGGTCATCGATGGTTACAGCGCCACCGGCGCCGGTGCGTCCGGCAGCGGCAAGTATGACATCCACCTCACGGGTGCGACATTCGCTGTAACACCCGAGCCTGGCACTTTGGGCCTCATCGCGCTGGGAGCGATAGCTGGCGGTATTCGCGCGCGGCGATCGCCTACTTCTCGAGCATGAAATTTCCGGCGAAAAGGGTGTCGATTCCCGACGAATAGAAACTGCGAACTGCGTCGCGCGGCGTGCACACTAGCGGATCGCCGAAGAGATTGAAGCTGGTGTTGTAGAGCACCGGCAGGCCCGTGGTCTTGCCGGCTGCGTGGAGCAGGCGATGATAGAGCGGATTGTCTTCGGCCGAAACAGTGTGGACGCGGACCAGGCCGTCGCCCAGGACAGCGCTCTCGAATGTTTTCCGGTGCGCCGGGCGGACCCGGCCTACGGTGGCAAGATAGCGGGCATTCGGACCCGCTTCGAAATATTCGGCGGCCAACTCGGCTGGAACCGATGCGGCGAATTTGCGGAACGGCTCGCGGTGCTTGATATATATGTTGAGATTTTCGGTTGAGTAGGGGTTGAGCGGCGAGGCCAGAATACTCCGGTTGCCGAGCGCGCGCGGTCCGAATTCCATGCGGCCCTGCATCCACGCGATGATTTTCTGATCGTTGATTTGAGCGACGACGTTATCCACCAAATCCTCGATGGTCAGCAAGTATCGAAAGCGCAGCTTGCAGTTTTCGACAACTTGCTTGACGTCCTCCGCGGTGAAGTTGGGACCCAGGCACATGTCTTTCAATGTGGCCCGCCCATTCTGCTGATACACGCCATGCCACGCATGGAGAACCGCGCCGATGGCCGTTCCAGAATTTCCCGCGGCTGGTTGCACGAACACATTTTTGGATTGCTCGAGCGCGTTTACCAGCAGAGCGTTGAACCCCAGGCCGCCGGCCAGGCACAGGTTGGACGCGCGCCCGGCCATTCTCAACACCGTTCGCTCGATGGCCTTCTGCAGGCCGGCCGCAATGGTTGCCCGCATGGATCGCGGAATCGCGGCGCCGTCTTCAACTTGCAATTTCCGGTAGAACTTCGCGCTGAAACCGCCTTGACTGATTCGGTCCGAATCGAAAAAACTTCGATCCAGGCGCGGCCATTCATGGCGGCCGAGAATCTCTTCGAACAGCGGCAGAAGCACGCTGGAGTCGCCCGCGGTGGACAGCCAT
>DATDHK010000157.1:0-13030 GCA_036521635.1 Bryobacteraceae bacterium
TGGCACGGTCCATGTCGGTTGGGTCGGCGTCGGGTCGCGCGGCTATTACCTCATGGATCGTCTGTACACCGCCAGCGCCGCGAATATCCAAGTGGTGGCCGTGTGCGACACCTATACCGGCAACCTGGCGCGCGCCAAGGACCGCGTGCAGACCATGGGACACAACACGCCCAAAACATACGACGACTATTTGCAGTTGTTGCAAGACCCGAACATCGACGCCGTGGTGATCTCCACTCCCGAACATTTGCACTATCCAATGTTCATGGCTGCGCTGAAAGCCAACAAGAACATCTACGTGGAAAAGCCGCTGGCGCACACCATCGAGCAAGGCGAGGAAATGCTCAAAGCCGCCGAAAAATCCGGCAAAGTGATCCAGGTCGGCACTCAGAACCGCAGCAATTCGCTATATCAGCAGGCCAAGGAAATGGTGGAGCAGGGCATGATCGGCGACGTCCACTACGTCCGTGCTTTCTGGTATCGCAATTCGCTGGAAGACAATCCCGCCTGGCGCTACAAAATTCCCGACGACGCCAGTCCGCAGAATACCGATTGGTCCAAGTTTCTCGGCCCGGCGCCGAAGAAGGACTGGGACCCGCATCGCTATTATCAATGGCGTCTCTATTGGGATTATTCCGGCGGGATCTCAACCGACTTGCTGGTCCATCAAACCGACATCAGCAATTTCGTTTGCGGCAAAGTGGTTCCAATCACCTGCATGGCGTCCGGCGGCATCTACCGCTGGACCGGCCCCGCCGACGACCGCGACGTGCCCGATACGCTCAGCGCCATCTACGAATATCCCGACAAGTTTCACATCAACTATAGCTGCTACTTCGGCAACGACCATTATGGCTACGGCGAAAACTTCATGGGCAACGAGGGCACCATCGAAGTGCTGAATCGCCAGATCCTGAATTATTATCCGGAGAAGTTCGGCAACAAGCCGCCGGCGAAAGTGGCCGCGCGCAAGGAGCTGCATGTGGAGCTGCCGGGCAACGACAACAAGGCGGTGGAAGCGCACATGAAAAACTGGGTGGAGGCAATGCAAGGCAAAGCGAAAGTAATCGCGCCGCCGAGCGTGGGCCAGCAAGCGGCAATTTCCGGGCACATGGCAACGCTTTCGCTCCGCAGCAACAAAAAAGTAATCTGGGACGACAAAACCCGCAAGTACCGCTTCGTGTAAGGCAGGTTGGTAACCTGCCGCCGATTGTAAATCGGCGATTGCTAACGTGGCTTCCCCCGAAAGGCCGATTTCCAATCGGCCGGCAGGTTATCAACTGCCCCACAAATCTGATATACCTGAGTGCTTATGCTGATACTCGCAGCCATCCTGGCGATCTTCGTCTACGGCATGATCGCCGCCATGCTCGGCACCATCCTGCCCGATCTTTCGGCGCGCTTCCATCTCACTCCCAAACAAAACGGAACCATCGCCTTCTGCCAGGCGCTGGGCCTGATCATCGCCTCGCTCTCCGTGGGACCCTTAATCGATAACGAAGGAAAAAAGGTCGGGATGTTGCTGGGCCTTACTCTCATCACGCTGGCGCTGGTCCTTCTCCCAAAATCAACCGGCTACCCGACCATCGCCGCCTACTTGTTCCTATTAGGAATTGGCGGCGGAATCATTGTCACTGCCGCCAATCTTCTGGCGAGCGACGTGTCTCCGGAACATCGCGGCACGACGTTGAACCTGCTCAATCTCTTCTTCGGACTGGGCGGCTTGGCGACGCCATTCATTTCGGCAAACCTGCTCTCGAGAAACGCGGTGCGATTGTGCTACCTCGTCGCCGGACTAACTTTCGTGACGTTGATCGTCAATATCGCGACGGCGATGCCTCAGCCCACCGGCGCGCGCAGCTTCGTGTTCTCCGAAGTAGGCGACGTGCTCGGACGCCCCACGCTGTGGCTGCTGGCGCTGTTCTTATTCCTCTATGTGGCGTGTGAAGTGGGCGTTTGGAATTGGTTGGTGCAGCATCTGGTCGCACAAGGGATTCCAGAATCGCGGTCGCTCAATATTCTGTCACTCGGGTTCGCGTTTGGAATGCTGGTTGGCAGGGTGGGCGTTTCGCAAGTGTTGAAGTCGGTGACGTCGCTGACCGTTACGCTGGCGGCGTCCATCCTGATGGTGATCACCACCTACTTAATGTTGCGGACGAAAGACCCAACTGTGGCAGGAATCCTGGTTTTCCTGGCTGGCGTTGCCATGGCTCCCGTGTTTCCGACAACCTTGGCGATCGTCGGTGATACGTTCGCTAACAAAATGACCGGCACGGCCACGGGAATCGTGATCACTTCCGGTTGGATCGGCCTCGCGGTGAGTTCCCGCATCATAGGCTCAATTGCGGGCGGCGATCCGAAGAGATTAAAGAAGGCCCTGCTGGTGCTGCCCGCCATGGCGATGATCATGATCGCCGTGAACATCACTTTGCAGATGGCCGCCAAATAGAAAAGGGCGCCCGAATTGGACGCCCCCTCTATCCTCCGCCACTAAATCGTGCTTCTCAGCGCACTTAATGATTGTGCGTCAGACGGTCGTAGATAAATCCTCCGGCTCCGCCCGCCAGCGCACCTATTCCAGCTCCTTTACCACCTCCGGCCAGCGCTCCGATCGCCGCACCGGCGCCTGCACTCCCTGCCACAATCGCTACTGACTTTTTGACCGATCTCCCACGATGATGAGGATCCCGAACGTAAACTTCACGATACTCAGTTGGCTGCGCACGTTGTGGTTCCACGTATTGGCGAACCACCACCGGCCGATGAATGCTCTGCACGTAACGGTCTTGTGGATAATATTCCATCGTTTGATATGCTGCGCCATTATCCGTGCAGGGAACAGGATTCGTATTCGCATACGAAACCGGTTGTCCGTAGCTTGCCGGCTGAGCGAAATTCACCGCCTGCGGTGCAGAGTTAGAAGCGCGTTCCGCTTTTGTCCATCCCAATGCGGCGACCACCGCCAGAATGGCAAACCCTCCCGCCAGCAATGCATTTTTCAAATTCATCGCACCCCCTTCGCCCTCGAAGCAGCTCCTCCACCACCACAAGGGGCTCGTAATTTTACTAAGCGATTTTAGTGCCAAATGGCAATGAATGTGCGTTGATGGACTTACGACGGACAAGTTGGAGGGAAAGACTATGGTTTCGGACATGGAGTCAGTAAGAGTTACACACGACGACTATCAAACGCGAAAAAAGCACATGCTCCTGGTGGCCGGCATCGTCGTTATTCTGCTGGTGCTGGGTATCGCAATCTGGTTAATGTCATCCGGCAATTCGGCGCTGTTCCCCGTCAGGGTCAACGGAAAGTACGGGTACATTAACAAATCCGGCGAGATGGCCATTCAGCCACAGTTCGATCGCGCCGAGCCATTCACGGAAGGCTACGCGGCCGTCAAGATGGACTCGCATTGGGGTTACGTCGACAAGACCGGCAAACTGATTATTGCGCCCCAGTATGACTTGGCCGATCCTTTCTCCGACGGCGTCGCTCTGGTTGGCATGGGGTCTCATCTGGGCTATATCGAAAAGAACGGCAAGTACGTCATCAATCCCCAGTTCGAAGGAGCGGGCCAATTTGGCGGCGGCCGTGCGCCCGTGCTGGTAAACGGACGTTGGGGCTACATCGACAAGAACGCCAAGATGGTGGTCAATCCGCAATTTGACGAAGCCGGAAATATTTCGGACGGCCTGGCGGTCGTTCGTGTCGCCGGCAAGTTCGGCTACATCGATCAATCCGGCAAGATGGTGATCAACCCGCAGTTCGATTCCGCGGGCGATTTCCACGATGGACGCGCGGTAGCGAAGCTGGGCGATAAATTCGGGTACATCGATAAATCCGGCAAGGTGAAGATAGCTCCGCAGTTCGACTCGGCCGGCGATTTCTCGGATGGCCTGGCGTTGGTGTCCATGGGAAAACGCTACGGCTACATCAACGAATCCGGCACTTTCGCCATCAATCCGCAGTTCGACGAGGGCGGCAATTTCCGCTCAGGCATCGCTCCGGTGTGGATCGGCAACCGCGAGGGCTACATCAATAAGCACGGAAAGTACATCTGGAATCCCGTGAGCTAGCAAAGCCGGGACTTGGGGTTGGGGACTGGGGCTCCAAAGCTCGAGTCCCCTGCCACCCAGCTACACTGACAGTTTGGCCACCTACTACAAGACCCAGATGAGTGCGGAAGTCTTCGCCTCGCTGGATTCGATGGAAGGCATCGAGCTTCCGCAATCGGCGTTGCGGACTCCGGCGCGCCCGAAGACCAGGAAAACTGCCGGACTGCTTGCCGCTACTGCCGTTGGCGCACTTGCATGGGGATTGCATCTCCTGCTTCCAGCCTTCAGCGCGGCGATTCTGGCGATCGTGCTCGGCGCGATCGTACGCAACACCCTGCCGCTGCCGGCCAGCTTGGTCGAAGATTGCAAGGGATTGGTGAAGCGCGTCATCCCGCTCACCATCATTCTTACCGGGGCCAGCGTCAATCTCGCGGAAGTCGCTCGCGTGGGCGCGCCCGCTCTCGCCGTGATCCTTGCGTCGATCCTTTGCGGTTGTGCCGTTGCCGTAGCCGCGGGACGCCTTTTGAAAACCTCGCGGCACACCGCGTTGCTTGTGGGTTGTGGAACCGCAATCTGCGGAACCAGCGCGATCATCGCCGCCGCGCCCGTGATCGGAGCGGATGACGACGACCTGCTGCTCTCCGTGTCGACCATCAACATCATGGGATTGCTGGTCATGTTCCTGCTTCCGCCCCTAGGCGCACTGCTGCACAGCAGTCCGGTGGCGTTCGGCGTTTGGGCCGGAGTCACCGTTCACGCCGTGCCGCAGGCCATCACTACCGGATTCGCTTTCAGCGCCCAGTCCGGCACGCTGGCGACACTGGTGAAGCTCGCGCGCGTGACCCTGCTGGCTCCTTTCCTGGTGGTGCTGGCGCTGGTTGTGCCTCGCGAGAATCGAGTCCGGTTGGGATATTCGTCGCTGCTTCCGCGATTCGTGTGGGGCTTTCTGGCGCTCGCGGCCGCGAATACTTTGCACTTGCTGCCAATACTGAGCTTTCATCCTCTGGCTTGGAACGACACGTGGCGAGTGCCTCTCGGCGGCATTCTCAGCGAGGCCGGCAACCTGCTGCTCACGCTCTCCATGGCGGCGATGGGACTGGAAGTAAGTTTGCGATTTTTATTTCGAACGGGATTGGCGGCCTTGCTCGTCGGCGCAGTCGCAAGCGTGGCGCAAATTCTATTGGCGCTGGCTTTGATTCACTGGTTGATTTAAGACCGCTTGCTTACGCGCGCGGCTCGGTAACCAATCTCGGTAACCGAGCCGCGACCGTCAGGGAGCGGTTTTTGGATCGCCGGCCTTCACCCAATCTTCGTTGAACCGCACATGCTTAATGGCCTTGCCCTCCGGCACGAAATAACTGTAGGTGACATGGATCGCGTTGTCCTTGGCTTGGATCACCGACGGGTAGTGATATTGATTCTTGCCCGGTTGCGACGGATTGCCATCCAAATGCCGCTTCCATTTCCAGGTGGCGCCTTCGTCCTCCGAGATCGTGGCCACCAACGAATAACGGCCGCTCTCCAGATCGTTATAGACCGCGATCCAATTGCCGCTGCGCAACGGGATTACTTCCACACTCGTCCCCGGATTCAGAAGCTCGCTGTCCTTGGTCGGCGTCCAACTCACGCCATCGTCTTTCGAGTAGCTGATATGCGCGCGCTTCGGCGGCGGACCGTTGTCGCGCAGGTACGCCACCAGCGTCCCATCGCGCTTGCGAATTACGGAGGGCTGAATGCCGCCATAGCCGATGATCGGCTCGCTGCCGCTCCAGGTTACGCCGCCATCGTCGCTGATGGCCATGATCCCGAACGAAAATCCATCGGAATACATTGGAACCAGGATGCGGCCGGACGGCAGTTGCACCGGATGCGTTCGAGTGAACCAGCCCATGCGCGAAAAATATTCGTCCTGGGCATGCTCGATCATTTTCGCGGCGTACTCCGCTTGACGGCCGACGCCCGCCGCATCTTTCCCTAACACCTCTTTGGTCCGTTCCGCGATATTTTTCGGAATCAAAACAATGTTGTCCTGAAATTCCCAGCGCGGCGGACCGGACTCCTGTTGATAGTCCGACGAGATCCGGTACTTCATCAGCGCCGTTTCCCATTTGTGCGCGATGATGAGCGGCCACAGAAAAAACAGGCGCTGTTTCGAATCGATGAACATCGTGGGATTCGTCTCCGGAAATCCCGGAGTATCGGCCAGCGTGAACGGCTCACGCCATTTCCGCGTCGATTTGTTCCAGCGCGCGGCTTGTATCAGCACATCGTCGGCTGTTCTTTCGCCGGAGCCGTGGAACCAGCACACCAACAGATCGCCATTGGGCAATTCCACAATCGACGACGAGTGGTTGTGCCACTTCTCGAGCGGAAAAATCAGCTCGCCGCTATATTCCGGCGCAGCGGCGGCAAACGAAATTGTCAGGAAGAGAAGAAAAATAACACGCATGCGTCACCGCCCCCAATCGGCGAGTTGTTGCAAAATCAACTGCGCGGCCCGCTGCCCCGCGCTTTTCTTCGACATGCCTTCCGCCTGGCTTACCCAATCGCGGCCCACGCGCACTTCCACCAAAAAAGTCTTGGTGTGTTCCGGACCGCGCTCGTCAACGGTGGCGTAGCGTGGCTGGGGCAGCTTGAGAGCTTGCGCCATTTCCTGCAAGGCGCTTTTATAGTCGAAGACCTTCGCAGCTTCGTCGGGCGCGGGCGCATCGCCTACCACGCGCTTCACGATGAAGCTGGATGCCGGCTCCAGGCCGCCATCCAGATACAGCGCCGCGATCACCGCTTCCAATGCGTTCGCGAGCAGGGTTTTTTTTCGGCGGCCGCCGCTCATCTCCTCGCCGCGCCCCAAAATCAAGTAGGCGCCCAATTGCGCCTGCAAGGCAACCTCATGCAGGTGGGCGGCGCTCACCAGGTGCGCTTTCAATTTCGACAAGCGTCCCTCGGGAAATGTGGGATTACGCGCCACCAACGTTTCGCTGACCACAAACCCGAGGATTGCATCGCCCAGAAATTCCAGTTGCTCGTTGTCGGCGGTTGGCTCTTCCGGGCTTTTTTCCGAACCGCAGGATTTGTGCGTCAGCGCGCGTTCCAGAAGTTCCCGATTTCCAAAACGATGGCCAAGAACTCCCTCGAGTATGTCCAAATCCACAAAAACCGTTCCCTTACGGTCGCGGCTCGGAATGGCCACCGCCGCCCTTCTTGGCCGCCAACTGGGCCTTCTTCGATTGGACAATCTCTTTGATTTGCGCGGTAGCGGAGGGATCGTTCATCGCTTTGTCGAACGCCGCGCCGGCTTCGTCCAACTTGCCGGAATCCATGTAGGCTTGTCCCAAGCGAACCCAGATGGTGGCGTCCGGCGTCGCCGCTACTTCGTTCGCCAGCTTGAAATTCGCGATGGCATCGTCGTTTTTCTTGCGAAGCGCCGCATTCATCCCCATCGCCGTGTAAGCCTGCGATTGGAGATCTTTCCGCAATGCCTCCAATTGATCGTCGGTCATTGCGGGATTCGGCTTGGGCATGGTTTTCGCCGCTTCGATGCCCGCCTTGGCCCACTTGTCGGCCTTGACAAGTTTTTCTTCTTTATCGAGATCGAACTCGCGCGTGTGGCGGGCGGTCTCGCTGGCCAGCGTAACGAATGCAAACACGTTTTTCGGATCCGCTTCGAGCAATCGCTCGGCATAGAATGTGGTCTGCGCAAAGTCGCCCTTTTGAGATTCGAGCTGCATGGCCACTTGCAGCAGCGCGACTTTGTATTCGGTGTCGGCGAAGTTCGTCAAAACATTTTCAATGGCCTTGACTTGAGCGTCGACGTCCGCGGGCTTGGCTGCCATTGTCGCCTGTAGCGCCTGCAGCGCATCCGCTTCTTTCTGAGTTTTCGGCTTTTGCGCCCAAAGCGGAAAAAAAACCAGTGTGAGGACGCCGCACAATAGCGTTATCCGGCTCTTGAATCTCGTCTTCATGAAAGCTCCTGTCTCGAAAATATCCTACTTGTCCTTGTGAAACGGCGCAGCCAATCCCTTCTCAGCGGCCGTCTTGACCGAAAGCGGCGCGCCTTCAATGGCCAGCACGGCGTGATAATTCTTCTCGGCCTGCGCGCGGTCTCCGGCGGCGTCGGCCAGGCGCCCCAGGTACAAATGGGCCCACGATTTCGTGTCCTTGTCCGGCGACAGCTCCAGTGTTTTTTGGAACAGCTTCTCCGCCAGCTCGGGATCCTTTTGCAGCGCCGCAATGCGCGCCAAACCATAATACGCTTTCGCGTGCAGCGCGCTCTCGCCGGTTTGCTGCAACACCTTCAGATAACTCTGGCGGGCACGCTCCAGATCGCGCTTTCCATAATACGCTTCGCCTTCTTCCAGCGTTTTCTCCGCGCCGGTCAGCACCGGCTCCGGCTGCGGCGGAGCAGGCTTCGCCTTTTTAACGGCAGCCTCTTTCACAAATTGGACCTTATCCAAACGCCGGTCTTCGCGCGCCAGATCGATCTGTCCAACCAGATCCGGAAAATACAGACGCATGGATTCCAGTTGCTTTTCGTACACGGCCAGCCCGTCGGCCAAGGCCGGAGTGAGAACGAATCCCTCGCGCAACGCGCGGTCGACCAAGGCTTGCCGGTTCTGCACGCCCGGAGTGAGCCGGCTCTCCACGGCCTTGATCAGGCACTCGGTAGCCAGCAGCATGAAATCGTCTTTGTACGAACTGTCCAGCGCGGGCGCGGGCGCGGCGAAATCGGCGAGGCCCTTGAGACGGTTCAACTGCTCGAAATAGCGCAGCGACAATGGGTCCAGCAGGTAGTGCAGGTATCCGTGCCGGATTTCATCGAATTGAGGTTCCGGCGACGGCGTCACCACCACGAAATATTCATCCTTATAACTGCGGCTCTGAATCTGGTTCGGCGCGGCCAACACGTCGACAAAGATCTGGAAATGCCTGCCGCGGTATCCGCTGGTTGGATTGCGAAGATATGCGTTCGATTCCAACAGCGCCTTGGTAACGCCCCCGTGATAAGTGGCGATCACCTGATCGAAAGCCGGTTGAGACCGCTTCCAAAGATCCTCGATATTGGCCTCGCGATAAAAGCGCGCGATGAGCGAATTGAGCCCATCCAGCTTCCTGACGTCGAGCGGAACTTCGGCCGGCGGCATGCGCAGTTGAAAATCGGGCGGCCCATCCACGGAAAGCGCAAACGATATGTATTGGCTCAAATCCGCGTCCGCGTTCCCTAGTGTGTGCGAGGCGTAAAACTCCTTCAAGGCCTGCACCGAAGGCAGGCCCTTCATGACGATGATGTCGCGAATCTGCTTGCGGATGGGTGGCGTGGCGGGCGAATCCAACCCGGCATCGTAACCGGCCACATTAATCGCGGCAAGCACGGTAAACAGCGTCTGGCTGGCGTCGAGCTGCCCTTGTTGAGGCGGCGGCTGCGCCTGCGCCAGAAAAGCGGCGAGGGTCAGGAGTGAGAACGAACGGATCAATGAGCGCCTATTTCAATTGTAAATGAACACTGCGGAATGCGAGAACTAGGAACACAAGGAATACGAGGAATACGAGGAACACCCGACCTTTCTCGATAGCTTCGGTGTTCCTCGTATTCCTCGTATTCCTTGTATTCCGTCCCCGTGTTCTGTTCAACAAGCAATCGCATCCACATCCAAATCCCGCATAACCAGCTTGTCTCTGCGTTGATTCACGTCGGCCTGGATGCATGCGCCTGCCGGGATTTCGCCGGCCGCTATTAGAGATGCCAGAGGCTGGATGAGCATCCGTTGAATGGTGCGCTTTAGCTCGCGGGCGCCGTATTCGTCGCTGGTTCCTTTTTCCAGCAGGAACCGCCGCGTGCGCGGTGGAACTTGTATTTGAAAAGTGCGCTGACCCAGCCGCCGATCGAGATGCATCTGCAAATCGACGATGTGTTGGCCCAGTATTAACGCCAGGACGTCCGCGCTGAGCGGCCGGTAGGTAACCACCCGATCGATGCGGTTGATGAATTCCGGCGAAAAGTTTTTCCGCATCGCCGCCAGGCTTATGTTCTGCAGTCTGGATGTTCGTTCCCCCGCCAGCCTGGGCGTGTACGCGCCCAAGCCGAAGTCCGGCCGCAGTTCTTTGCTCATCTTTGCCGCGCCCAGATTGCTGGTCATAAAAATCAGGGTCTTTTCGAAATTCACCGCCGAGCAGTCGCCCAGCCGCAGCGTGCCTTTGTCCAGAACGCCCAGCAGCAAACGCGTCATCGAGGCTGCCGCCTTCTCGATTTCATCGAACAGCACAATCGCAAGATCGCAGGCTTCGCTGCCGGCGGCGCTCACTTTCTGTTGCGTCAGCAAAGGCTGCGTTTCGCGATGTCCCAGATAACCCGGCGGCGCGCCAATGAGCTTGGCGACTTCGTGCTCCATCTGGAACTCTCCGCAATCGATCCGGAGAAGCTTCTTCGCGCTTCCGTGCAGCACTTCGGCAAGCGCTTCCACTGTTTTCGTTTTCCCGGTACCGGTTGGCCCGAGCAGCAGAAATATACCAGCCGGCCGGCCTTCCGGCGAAAGCATGGCGCGGTGCATTTCGACGAAAGGCACGATGGCTTCGATGGCGGTGGGTTGACCCACCAATTTCCTCGATAAGTTTTTTGCGAGGTCGTTCTTCGAATCGATTGACCGCACACTGGAGCGTCTTAAATTATTAGCCATTGGAAACATCTCACTTATGCTTTAAGTATGACGCCGCCATTTCCGGGAGCCGCATCCGCAGGGCCATCCGAAGGGCCGTTTTTCAATATTATTTTCTAACTATTTTTCGTTAGGAATGAATGGATTAGGTCCGAAATACGGGCGCTGGCCCGGCCATCTCCGTATGGGTTGTGAACGCGCGCCATGGCTTCATACAATTCGCGATTATCGAGCAGCAGATTGGCTTCGTGGAGCAGCCGATGATCGTCGGCGCCGACCAGCTTAACGGTTCCCGCGGTCACGGCTTCAGGCCGCTCCGTTTTCTCGCGCAAGACCAGAATCGGCTTCCCGAGCGACGGCCCCTCTTCCTGAATGCCTCCCGAATCGGTGATCAGCAGGTAGGCGCGGCGCATCAGATCGACGAACGGAACATAGCTCAGCGGCTCGATCAACCGGATGTTCGGATGTCCGGCAAGCAGGCGCTGCACCGGGTCCTGCACATTTGGATTTGGATGCACGGGATAGACGATCTGGATATCGGTGCGGTTGGCTAACTCGGCCAAGCCGCGGCAAATTCTTTCGAATCCGCCGCCAAAGCTTTCACGCCGGTGCGCGGTAACCACAACGAGTTTTTTGTGCGGATCGAGCTCCGGCCAATCGCGGCCTTGCAGCTTTCCTTGCTCCAGGCGGCCGCGAACATAAAGCACCGCGTCGATGCCGGTGTTGCCGGTGACCTTGATCGATTCCGGCGGCACTCCTTCTTTGTTCAGATTCTCGCGTGCGTTTTCGGTGGGTGCAAAGTGCAGCGCTGTAAGGCGCGATGTCAACACGCGATTCATTTCTTCGGGAAACGGTTGGCGCACGTCGCCGGTTCGCAGACCGGCCTCGACATGGGCCACTGGAACGTTTTGGTAAAACGAAGCCAACGCGCCGCACAGCGTGGTGGTGGTGTCGCCCTGCACGATGGCGAGGTCGGGACGTTCGTGCTGGAACACCGGTTCCAGCCCAGCCAGGATTCTGGAAGTCGATTCGAAAAGCGTTTGACCGGGCAGCATGACGTCCAGGTCGTAGTCGGGTTTCACTTCAAAGGCTTCGAGCACCTGATCCAACAAATCCCGGTGCTGCGCGGTGACGCAGACCTTGACGTCGAATTGGGCGGGATGCTCTCGAAGATTTCGAATAACGGGGCAGAGCTTGATGGCCTCCGGCCGGGTGCCGAAGATCAGTAGGATCTTGCGCATCAGTTCAGGAGGGGGGCTTGGGAGCGGGACTGCTTTATTTGTGCCGGTACGTGATTCGTCCCTTGGTGAGATCGTACGGCGAAAGCTCCATGGTAACGCGGTCTCCAGCAAGCACCCGAATACGGTTTCGGCGCAGCTTGCCGGCCAAGTGGGCGAGTACGGTGCGGTCCAGATCCAGTTGTACGCTGAACAAGCCGCTGGGGAATTTTTCTACAACGGTGCCAGTGACCTCGATGCTATCTTCTTTGCTCATTGTCCTCCTCGAGTAGGATTTTCCATCTTAGGTATATTAGCAAAATGGGTGGGGGAAGGTAGACGAGGGGTAGTCAGATATTTCTGTGTGGGTGCACTTACTTCGGGCTAGGCGCATGGGATTCTTAATCTGGGCGTGGACCCACGGTAATTGTCAGGGCTGGTGGTACCCCTAATCCGAGCGGGCCAGCGTATCCAGGACCCGCTATGCAATCAAGGTGGATGGAGTCAAAAGCTTTTTTGGCCGCTGCTACAAACTGGTTTTCTGGGTCTCCTACGAGATGCACTCCCGATGGCACAGGAGCGGTGTGTATAGTCAGAGGATGGATCTCCCAGTGTGCCTCATCAAACATTCTGTAAATTTGCTGGGTAAGGCGTTGTGCCTCTCCGTTATTGCTTCCCAGTAAAATAATACGCACGATTCCCTTTGTCGCACTAAGGGCATCTCGCCCTTTCGCTTCTTGCTCCCCCGAAAGCTCACGTGAAGGCGGTACTTCATTGACCGTCAGATTCCCCTTACCAACCGCGTAGCTTTTGCTGCCGGGAGCGTCGTTGTGTTGCTCGATATGAATCTTGTCTTCCATGGTTTTCTTTGGCCCTTCTGGTGCGCGCTTGCCCCGTGCATCTTCCTTTGCGGGAAGCTCTGAAGTAGAGGGCGTAGATTTTGGGGCAGCGGGCGGCGTTTGATACAGCAACTGCGAAGTGGTGATGGGCTTAGGCGGATTGTTAAGTTTGTAAACCGTATGACCAACGAAGTAGGCAAACGCGACTACCGTCAAGGAAAGCGACGCCTGTTGTTGCCAATCGAGTTTGAAAGGGTTAAGCACAATC
>DATDHK010000158.1:0-1680 GCA_036521635.1 Bryobacteraceae bacterium
GGAATATCGGGCGCGACTTCGCTGATGGTTACAACATTGGTAGGAGAGGGAACCGGCAAGGGCCGCAATAGCAACGCGTCAGCCAGGCTGAACATGGCCGTGTTCGCACCGATGCCGAGCGCCAGGGAAAGGATGGCGATAGCGGCGAACCCCGGCGTCCGGAGCAACACCCGGATGGCGTAGCGAATATCCCCAAAAAGCATGCGGCCTCCCAAATCAGTGTCGCAAGTGGAGTGCCACGCGGAAACATCGGCATCCCATATAGTTTCGGAACGGCAGTCCCATATCGACATATGGAGTTGTCCGAAAGTGGGACCAGTTGTCCCGTTATGGCATACTGAGGCCAGTGAACAAGCGGGCTACCACCTGGCTTTTGGCGGCGCTGATGGCGCTTTGCGCCGCGCATGCCGCACCCTCGGTCCGAGTCCAGCGCACGACCCAAAACTGCGCGATAGTTTGGATCGCGCGGGCTCGGTTGGAGCAGCGTATATCGATTCAGCGGCGTGGCGAATATCGGCGTGCGTCGCTGTTCGTCTCCAGGCTGGAAGCCCAACACTTCGCCGCCCGCCCGTTTTCAAAGTCCCTCTATCAACGTCCTCCGCCGTTTTCTTTTCTCTAAATCAAATTTGTGAAGAGAGAAAGGAGGGCGTCAACATGCGCCGTTTTTTTCAGCTTTTATTCAAACTCATATTTCGCGATGCGGTGCCGTCCGTGTCGCAACTCGCACCAATTCGCCGCCGCCGCGTTGAACTGGCGCTGTTCAATGACGACGAATTAAAAGCGGCCGGCCGGCGCGCCACTGAGCTTGTGGAAGTGATCGCGGTAACGGCAGTGGTGGCCGCACGCGTACTCGGCCTGGAAATGTTCGATGTCCAGATTCAAGGCGCGCTGGCGTTGGCCAACGGCAAAATCGTCGAGATGCAGACCGGTGAAGGCAAGACGCTGGCCGCCGTGCCCGCCGTGGTTTGGCTTGCGAAGTCGGGCGCGGGCGTCCACGTGATGACGGTGAACGATTACCTGGCGCGCCGCGACGCCAAGTGGATGGGCGGCATCTACGAATTTCTCGGCCTCTCGGTGGGCCACATTCAGCAAGGCATGTCGATCGAAGAGCGGCGGCGCGCCTACGCTTGCGACATCACCTACGCCACCGCGAATGAAGTTGGCTTCGATCATCTGCGCGACGGCCTGGCTTTGCAGGCAAGTGAGCAGGTGCACCGCGGATTTGCGGCGGCGGTGATCGACGAAGCGGATTCGATTCTGATCGACGAGGCGCGGATTCCGTTGGTGATCGCAGGCGGCGATGCGAACCAAGAGCCGTTGGCCTATCGCGTGGACCGTCTGACTCGCGGTTTCCGCAAATTTGTCCACTTTACTTTGGACGACTACGGCAGAAATATCGCGCTAACGGACACTGGCATACAGTCGGTCGAGAATTCGTTCGGCTGCGGGAATCTCTTCAACGAGGAAAACCTGGCGTTGCTCACGGCCGTGCAGGATTCAGTCCATGCCCACGCATTGCTGCGCCGCGACGTGGATTATCTGGTGAAGAACGGCGCCATTGAATCCTTGGACGAATTCAAGGGACGCATCGCGCAGGACCGCCGCTGGGCGGCCGGGCTGCACACCGCGATCGAGGCCAAGGAGGGCGTTGCGCTGAAGACCCAAGGCCGGATTCTGGGG
>DATDHK010000159.1:0-6874 GCA_036521635.1 Bryobacteraceae bacterium
CTGGGTGGATCGATCGAGTTGCCAAACGCCTGTAGCGCCAGAATAGGCGGATACTCATAGCCGTGATTGCCGGCGATCAGCGCCAGAACGGGACCCGGCCCAGCGCCGCGTATTGTAGTAACCGGTATTTGCGTTCCGGCATCGCCGGCGGCCGGCACATCGATCATTCGCGATTCGTATCCTGCTGGCATCACCATATATCTTATCGACACCACTGCATAAACAACCCACACAGGCAAGAATGCCGGTGCTACTCCAATACCCATCCGAACGTGCTATCCTTCGTGCCAATAAGGACGGTGAGAAAGGGGACACCCGATGAACCGTAGACTCTTCTTCCAACTGGCGGCCGGCACGGCTGCCGTCGCCACCTCAATCGATCGTCTTGCCGCAGCCGGACGATCCGTGAAGGACCACACTCCCGAAGAAGTCGCGGCCGATGAAGACTTCTGGACAGAAGTCCGCGGCGCCTATACCATTGACCGCAACATCATCAACTTCAACAACGGATATTGCAGTCCATCGCCTCTGGTGGTGCAGGAGGCCATGCGCCGCTATCTGGAATATAGCGACATGGGGCCGTGGCACACCATGGTCAACGTGTTGGAGCGCCAAGCCGAAACTGTTCGCCGCAGAATCGCGGAAGCCGCCGGCTGCGACCCGGAAGAAATCGCCATCACGCGCAATGCCAGCGAGTCGCTGGAGAACGCGCAGTACGGCATCGATCTGAAACGCGGCGACGAAGTGCTGACCACCAATCAGGATTATCCTCGCATGCTCAATACTTTTCGGCAGCGCGAGCGGCGCGAAGGAATCGTGCTCAAGACCATCTCTTTTCCGGTGCCGCCGCCCAGCATGGACGATCTCTATCGCCGTTTCGAGCAGGCCGTTACGCCGAAGACCAAGTTGATTTTGGTGTGCCATATCACGAATCGCACCGGGCAGATTTTTCCCGTGAAACGGATCTGCGAGATGGCGCATGCGCGGAACATTCCCGTGATCGTGGACGGCGCGCATGCCTTCAATCATTTTCCGTTCAAGATTTCGGATCTCGACTGCGATTACTACGGCGTCAGCCTGCATAAATGGACCTGCGCCCCGATTGGCACGGGCTTTCTGTACGTGCGGAAATCGCGGATCGCGAGCACCTGGTCGCTGATGGCGTCGACCGACAAGCAGGTGGACGATATTCGAAAGTTCGAGGAAATTGGAACGCATCCGGCCGCCAATCACGACGCGATCAGCGAAGCGCTCGTCTTCAACGAGAACATCGGCATCGACCGCAAAGCCGCGCGCTTGCGCTACCTGCGGGATCGCTGGGCGCACCGGCTGGCGCAGAATCCGAAGTGCAAGATTTTGCACAGCGCGGACCCGGCGCAGTCCTGCGGAATTGGCTTTCTGAGTTTCCAAGGCGCGGATTTTCAAAAAATACACGACGCGCTGTGGACGAAATACAGCATTCTGACGGCGGCCGTGGGGCACGAGGAATACAGCGGATTGCGGGTCACGCCGCACGTGTACAGTACGCTGCGTGACGTCGACTATTTCGCCGAGATGGTGGAAAAAGAACTGAAGAGCTCGTAGTTTCGCGTGGGGCAGGGTTACAACAGCGCCTCAGCCAGCTCCTCAAAATTCCCGGGCGTCACCAATTGAAAACGTGGCTCAAGCCTCGTGAAGCCACGTAGCGTGTTGCTCAGCTCGTCGGTCGGTATTTCCGGGCTTGCCAGAAACAGAATGCCCGCCGAAATGCGAACCGGCACCACTTTCCACTCCTGCATCACCTGTCGCGGCAGCGTCCGGACCACGTTCCGCGCAACCGTGCGCGGCTCCAGCCGGCCCGACGGCAAACTCTGCTGCAAGCTGAGCGCTTCGTACAGATCTTCTTCCGAGAGCGCGCCCCGCTGCACCAAATACTCGCCGATCCGCATTCCCCGAGGTTGCGTTCTCAAGGCGAATTCCAAGTTGGCCTCGTCGAGATAATTCGAACCCACCAGGATCTCGCCGAGCTTCCGCTTGTGCTCCACCAGCGCGTTTCTCGAAGGGTAGGCGTGCTCGGTCTTGAGCCAAACCAGAGGCTCGTGCCGGATCCGCGCGCGCAAATAAACGGTCACGGCTTGCACCGTTGCCACAGTGTTAATCCAATTGGCGCACAGCGTACGCAACGGCACCCCCAGTGCAAACCATTTTCCGTATACCGCGCACACGCAGCCCATCCGCACGCCGCTCTGAATAATTTGGATAAGCATAGTGGCGGTCAGAAGTCCGGGATGCAAAGTCTTTTGCGCCAAGCCCCACGGCGTGCCCGTGAGCTTAGCGGCGATCCAGGCGCCCAAACCGTAGGCGAACAGGAAATTGCCGAGCAGGCTGAGCGGGTGCGCCAGCAATCCCTTACGATCGCGCCAGAACCAATAGACCTGCGCAAAACCGCCGGCCCAACCGTGGCGTTCCCAACTCTGCAATACGATGCCCGTAATCCAACGCGTCCGCTGGCGGATTGCAGAGCGCGCCGTGCGCGGAAAGAACTCGCGCGTCGCCACGATGCTTCCCCGATGACGCGCCAGTGGAACAAAGATCTGCCGGCAGCCCAGTTTGTGCAAACGCAAACCGTTCTCGTAATCTTCGGTCAGGCAAGCAGGCTCGAAGATAAGGTTGTGTTCCGCGCTGGCGAGTTTCTCCAGCGCGGCGCGCGCGAATCCCGTCCCGACGCCATTCGACGGAACGAAGCTCCCCATCATTTTGCGCGCCGGCATGTCCTTCATTTGCCACTCGGCGAATTCGTCGCAATACATTCCGTGCAGGATATTGCGGAATGGGGTCGGCAGGGGCAGTACCGGAATCTGAATCATCTCGAAATCGTCCGCGTAGGCATTGGTGAGCGAGAACGATTCGGGATGAATCAAATCTTCGGCGTCATGCGTGACGACGATTTCAAACTCGCCGCCATGGAGTTCTTCGAATAGCAGCATGCGCTGGTAGATCCAGTTCAGGCAGTCGGCCTTCGACGTGGGACCATCGTGCGGACAGACGGCCAGGTGCACATGCGGAAATCGCGATTCCAGTTGGCGAACGGCATCCAGTGTCGGCTCATCGTTTGGGTATGCGCCGATGAAGAAGTGGTAGTTGTCGTAATCGATAGCGGAAACGTTGTGGTCCACCATGCCGCCAATGACGCGATGCTCGTGCCACAGCGGGACGAAGATGGCGATGCGCTTTTCGGGGCGGTTGTGGTAGCCATCCTGTTTGACTGGAGGGACGCGCGATCCACGCATCCAGGTCCAGAGACAAAGGATGTTCAGGGCCATGTCGTCCAGGCCGCTAATTAGGATCGCGAGCGCGGCTGGGAACAGGCAGGCGGCGACACTGGCGTCCAGGGCGTACCAGTATGGAGCGAGCAATGCCATATGGTTGAGTGGCAAGCGGGGGAGAAAGCTCGCATCCCGTCCTTCACAATGGCAAACCTTGCCATATCTTGCTATCAATGTTACAGTGAGGCTGGACCAATCATGCAGACGATGAACATCTCGCTTCCGGACCAGTTGAAGGAGTTCGTGGACAATCAAGTCGGCTCAGGGCGCTACAGCAGCGTGAGCGAATACGTTCGCGATCTGATCCGCGACGATGAAAAGCGAAAAGCACAAGAGAAGCTCGAGGCGTTACTCATGGAAGGCATACAAAGCAGCGAGCCGACCGAGATGACGCGCCAGGATTGGGACGACATTCGCCGTGAGGCACTGAAGCAATTCCAGGCACGCAAATCTCAGAAGACGGCCTGATGACCCGTGTGCTCAAACGGGAGGCGGCAAAACGCGACCTGATTCAGCAATGGGTTTGGTACGCCGAGGAAGCCAGTCTTGAAGTCGCGGACCGATTTCTGACCGCAGTAGATTCAACTCGAAATGCTCGCCTTGCAACCTGAGAGTGGAACCCGAACGATCATGAACAAAACGGCGCTCCAGGGCATGCGTCGATTTCCGGTGTCGGATGGGTTTGAGAAAATTCTCCTTTTCTACTTTCCTTGAAAGACGGAGTTGATCCGGTGCGCGTGGTTCACGGCAGCCGCGACGTGGAACGACTTCTCCTCGAAGGATTGTTTGGCTGAATCGGCTAAAGCTAAGTTGCGGAGGCCGAGCGATGGTGCAACTCCGAGTCGAGAAACTCAGCGAAGCGCTCCAAAGCGAGCGGAAAGCGAGCACCGCTCGCCGCGAATCCCAGACGAAAATGCGACGGCTGGCCGAAACAGTCGCCGGGCGCCACCAGGACGCCTCGTTTGGCAAGTCTCCGGCAGAAGTCGCGAGTGTCGCCGCCGCTTGCCAGCCACGGAAACGCCGTCATTCCTCCACGGGGGCGTACCCACTGCAACCAGCCTTCGTGCTGCGCGACAACCCGATCGAGCAGCGCCAGGTTCGCAAGGGCGGCCTGCCGGGCACGCGTGTAAATTTCCCGGCTGTGCTGCACAGCCAGCACCGCCAGCCGCTCCCCCAGCACATTTCCCGTGATCGTGAAGTAATTGCGCGCATTGCAATAGCGCTCGCGCCGCTTTGGATCACGATCGATCATCCATCCCACGCGCAGCCCGCTCAGGCAAAGGGCTTTCGAGAAATCGTTGACCACAGTTGCATGGGGAAGCCGCGCCGCCGATTGCGTTTCCGCGCCGTAATAGATGGGATGATACACCTGATCCGAGACAAACTGAATATGGCGTTCCGCGCAGAAATCGTGCAAGCTGTCCATCTCTTCATCGCTCAAGACCGCGCCCGTTGGGTTGTGCGGCGAATTGACGAGCAACAGGCGAGTGTCGCGGTCGACGAGCCGGCGAATCTCATCGAGATCCACACGGAATTGATTTTCGGCGCGCAGATTGTAGTAGCGAATTGCAATCCCGAAAGACTCCGCCAACGGCGTGTTGGCGGGATAGCCCGGATTGGGAAGCACCACATTCGCTCCCGGTTCCGCCGCCAGGAAGAATAGAATCAGCAGCGCCTCGGCGGCGCCCGTTACCACCTGGACCTCGTCGGCTTCCACGCCCTCCAATCCCGCGATGGCCGTCCGCAGCGCCAGCGTGCCGGCGGCGCTGGTGTACGACACAGATGTGTCCAGCAGCGCTTCCAGTTCGTTCTCGCCCGACAGCGCCAGCAGTTCGCGAAGCGTCCAGACAGGTCCGGTGCTTGAGGCCAGGTCGAATTCGATCGGCGGATCGGCCGTGTGCTTCTGCTGAATCCATTGATCGAGTAAAAAAGGCGGCAGTTCCACGTTCGCTACTCCTCTATTAAGGATAAGCATTCCATATCGCGGCGTACGGCGCCCAGCTTACCTTTCGTACGCACTTAACCCTACGGGGACACAAGGCCCGTAAGCACCTTACAAAACTTTAAGCGGAATAGTTTCATTTTTGCCCCAGACCCTTAGTGCGCACTACATTGTCGCCCGTATTCTGTCGATGTGTGATGCGATATGGACACTTTGCTTAGACGTGTTGTAACTACCGCAATCTTAGTTCTAGTACTTGTCTCTCTCTCGTTTGGTCAGAACGGCGAGAAGCCGCAGGCCGCCGTCTCCGCAAAGGAAAAGGCGTTGCTTGCGGCCGTGACCGAGACCGCGCAATGGAAGCCGGCCGATCCACGCGTCGCGAAGGCTTACCGCGAGTTGGCCGATTTTTATTCGTCGCTGAGCCGCTTCGCCGATGCCGAGAGGAATTACCAAAAACGTCTCGAGTTGGAAGAGGACGCGCTGGGCCGCGCGAATCCGCAGATTATCCCGGCCATCACCGACCTCGCCCGCGTCAATTTCGCGCAGATGAAATACGCCCGGACGGAGGAGTTGTACGAGCGCTCGCTGCGGATCATGGAGCGCGAGTACGGCGATCAGGATCCGAAGCTGGTCCCCGCTATCGACGATGCCGCGCAGGTTTTGCAGGCCGACTCAAAATATCCCGAAGCCGAGAAATTTCTGCGGCGCGCGCTTGCGATTCGCGAGCGGACCGCCGGCAACGAAAGCGCCGAGCTGGTGCCGGACCTGAGCCAGCTCGCGCGCATGAATGTGGTGCGGTCGAATTTCGCCGCGGCCGCAACCTTGTATCAACGCGTGCTCAAGATCCAGCAAAAGACGCTGTCGGCGACCAGTCCGGAATTGCTGCCGACCCTGGACGGCCTGGCAACGTTGTCTCTGGAACAAAAACAGTACGCCGAAGCCGAGCCGCTGCTGCGGCAGACTCTGGCGATTCGTGAGGGCAACCTGGGTCCGATGCACTCGGAAGTGGCGAAGAATCTGGACCGGCTGGGCGCGCTATTCACCCAGCAGAAAAAGTTCACGGAAGCGGTCCGTTGCTACGAGCGTTCGGTTTTTATCTGGATGAAGGCGCTGGGATCCGAGAGTCCGGAACTTACCGGCAAATACCAGAAGCTCGCCGAAGTTTACGCCGCGCTGGACCGGCCCGTGGATGCCGAGCCGCTGGTGAAGCAAGTGCTGACTACACGGGAAAGCGAAACGGTGACCAGCTTGAACACGTTGGCGTCCATCTATGTGGCGCGCGACAATTTTCTGGAAGCGGAACCGCTCTATCGTTTGTCGATAACGATTCTGGACAAACGCGGAATGCTGACCGCCAAGCACGCTGTCTCCGCCTCTTCGGATACGAGTATCGAACTACTGGCGGATACCGCCAGCGACTACGCCGAACTGCTCAAGAAGATGCGGCGCAAGGGCGAAGCCTCCAAGCTTGAAGCGCGCATTCGCGCGATTGCCGGCAAGCAGTACGCCCGGAAACGAGGTTGAGAACGTGACCGGTGGTCAGTGACCGGTGGTCAGTCCGGCCGATCACCACTCACCGTTCACTTACCACCGCATTTAGCGGTCCGCCCGCGTTCTTCACGTACTT
>DATDHK010000160.1:0-1839 GCA_036521635.1 Bryobacteraceae bacterium
ACCAGGCGGATTGCCAATCCGCCGCAGGTTACCAACCTGCCCCACACGATGAGAACCCACCCAACCTTTGAGGAATTGCTGCACGCCGCGAACCTGATTCGCTCCGGCGGGCTGGTGGCGTTCCCTACTGAGACGGTTTACGGGCTGGGTGCGAACGCGTTGGATGTCGCGGCCATCGAAAAAATCTATGCCGTGAAGGGCCGGCCTGCGGGCAGTCCGCTAATTGTGCATGTGGACTCGATCAAGATGGCGCGCGGGCTTGTGCGCGACTGGCCGGAAAAAGCTGAGATGCTGGCGAGGCGGTTCTGGCCGGGTCCGCTCACTTTGGTATTGCCGAAACAATCGCATGTGCCCGATCAATTGACCGCCGGCCTGGACACTGTCGGGATTCGCATGCCGTCAAACTCCATTGCGCTGGCGTTGATCAAGGAAGCGGGCGTTCCGATCGCCGCCCCCAGCGCGAACCGCTTCACCGAACTTTCCCCGACTACAGCGCAGCATGTTCGCGAAACGTTGGGCGAGCGCGTGGCGATGGTGCTAGATGGGGGCCGGACAACTGTGGGCATCGAGTCCACCGTTCTTTCGCTCGCGGGTCCCGACGCGATATTGTTGAGGCCGGGCATGGTTTCGCAATCGGACATTGAAGCGATCATCGGGCCTGTTTCGGTCGCCAGATCGGCGGACGCAGCGGCCCATTCCGCACCGGGCATGCATCCGCGCCACTACAGTCCGAAGACGCCGCTCGTCCTCGTGGACGCCGGAATTCTACCCGCGGGTAAAGGAATTTATCTTTGGCGGCGTCACCAAGTGGACGCGGCGCGATGCGCGAAGATGCCGGACGACCCGTACGCGTACGCAGCCGTCCTGTATGAAAAACTGCATGAGGCCGACGCGGAACATCTGGACTGGATTGCGGTAGAGACGCCCCCGCAAGACCCGTCGTGGTCGGCTATTCGCGACCGGCTAGAAAGAGCCGCGGCGCGATGAAGCACGGCTCGGCGCTGATCGACGAGATCGATCAAACCAGCGGAGACTCGCCGGCGTTATGGTGGCTGGGGCAGAGCGGATTCGTCGTGAAGTGCCAGGGCATGGTGTTCTACGTGGACCCGTGCCTTTCCACTCCGGCCGGCCGCACCCGCATTTCAGAAGCCCCACTTAAACCCGAGCAAGCGGCAAACGCCGACCTGATTCTTTGCACGCACGCGCATCCTTCGCACATGGATCCTGGAACGCTTCCCGCCATGTTGCAGGCATCGCCGCGCGTCCGCGTGGTGATTCCAAAAAGCGCCGCGGAGCACGCCCGATCCATCGGCATGCCGTATGATCGAATGACGACAACGGATTCGAATTTGCGCGTGGAGTTTTTCAAGGGCGGCCCGTACAGCCGGATTTATTCGGCGCCGTCGGCCCATCCCGACCTGGATTGGACTCCCATCGGCGGCTATCCATATTTGGGTTATATGATCCGCTTTGGCGAGCACACAATCTATCACGCCGGCGATTGCCAACATTACGACGGCATCGTCGACCGCGTGCGTCCGTACAACGTCACGGCGGCGCTGCTGCCGATCGGCGGAGAAAATAATTTTGACATTGCCGGCGCCGCGCAGCTTGCCGAAGATATACACGCGCGCTGGCTGGTCCCGATGCACTACGGAACGTTTGCGGGCGAAGGCGCGGACATTGGCCGGTTCGTCGATCATATGCTGGGCTTTCGTCCTTCCGTCGGATTCAAAGTGTTCGAGCCCGGCGAACGGTGGATTATCCCGTGAAGGAATCCAATCTGCGCTGGTCCATTCTGGCGCTGCTGTTTTTCGGCACTACGATCAACTATCTGGA
>DATDHK010000161.1:0-3666 GCA_036521635.1 Bryobacteraceae bacterium
GGCGTCGCCCGGTTGGTTGCCGGCGAGCTCGGGATTGTAATTCGGCACCACGTCCACGCGTCCGATGTCGACGCCCGGCGTGCGCAGCGTGATCGTTTCGAAGTCCGCGGCGGTCACCAGCCGGTCGCGATGCTGCAAAAACCTGGCGATCTGCTTCTCGCCCTCGGCCACGGTCTGGGCGTCGGCGCCGCCCCAACTCGGGATCGGATTCGTGACGATGAGACCGGGGGGCAGCGCCGCGGACGTATTGATGGAGCCTGGTCCGACATTTCCCGCCGCGCCCAGGCTGTAATCGTAGCCGGCCCTCATGATCGCGCCCGCGGGCGGCCGCGATCCGCGCATGCCGTCGCCAAATTGAATCTCTCCGGATTCCGCATTGAGCGCGAATACCTGCGTGATCGGATTGATGTAAGCCTTCACTCCCGGCGGGATTCGCGGATCCGGCACGGGCACTTCCGGACCGGCGCCGCTTAGATCGTCGATCTCCGTCCACTGCGTGGTTTGGCCGTTTGCCGTCACCGCGATCTGAACGGATTGGGCCAGCACCGGCGCGCGCGACAGCTTCCGCAACTGGTCCGGTTCGCCGGTTCCCGGGGGCAGCAATTCTCCTATCACATGGGCGCGCTGATTCACCGGAACGCAGTTGATGCCCATCCACAGGAACGAAGCCTGCGTCGATGCCGAAGGACGGATTCGCAGCCAGGTGATTATCCGCTCGTTCAATGCCGCATCGTCCAGCGAAGGCGGAAAAAGATCCACGCCGGCTTCCAGTGGATCGAGGTTGTTCCACAGCACCAGCTCATTCTTGGCGGGCAGAGTGACGTCGACGACGCCCGGCTCGGTGAAGACGTCGTTGGTCGATCTGGAGTCCAATGTGCGGTACTGCGGCACGCGATTCAGGCTGTCGAGTACACCGCCGCTGGCGTCGATCTTGGGTATATCCACTTGTAGCGAGATGGATCCCTGGGCGCCGAACTTTCGCCCGGCGGGCAGCGTCATGCGCGCCTCCGCCAGCGCCGGCACCACACCGATACTCAAGGTCTGGCCGGCGATGGCGGCCCGCGCCTCGTCTATTCGGACGCTGGCCGGTTTGTCGCCCGCGCGCACCGCCAGCGCCAGCCAGATGTACCCATCCACGGTGTCGGCAAGCTGCAGCGGTTTGCCGCCGCGTATAGGAAATAGCGTCGCCTGGTAGAGCTGCGGATCGATGGTCGCCGACGGTCCGCGGAATGATGCGTACAGTTGCTGATAGTAAGCCTTGATGTCCGGCGAGGGTGCGGGAATCGCCTGCTTGTAATAGAACTTGGCTTCGATTGGAAGCACGTTCAGGCCGCGCGCGGTGCGGAATGGCGCCTGTCCCGCGCGAACCTCCATGTCGCCGTTCAGTGCGGTTGCGGCCAGCGGACCTTTTTCGTTGTTGATGGTCACGAGGCCGCGCCCCGCCGAGCCGGGCTGTAGCGGCACCCCCAGCAGTTGGAGGAATTTTCGCCGGTTCCGCTCGGGTATCTGATTGCTGCGGTACAACAGCGTTTCCGTCAGGAACGCGAAGATTTCTATCAGCGTGACGCCCGGGTCGGCCTTGTTGAAGTTCGTCCATTCGGGCGTGTGAACCGGAATGCGCGTTAGCGCTTCGTCCAGCAGGTCCTGATATCTGCGGTCGTCGATGCTGGGGATGGTGATGGGCACGATGGTTTCCTCAGCCGGCCAGGTTCACGCCGATGCTCAATCGCTCCTTTACCTGGGTTGCGACCAGCCGGTACTGAATCGTGGCGATCGCCGCCTGCGTGTCGGCGGGGTCCGGTTCCACTTCCACGGACGTGATGGAAATGCGCGGTTCCCACAGCTCCAATGTCTTGGTGATCCGATCCTGAATCTGGAAGCGCGTCGTTACCGTGTTTGGCTCGAACAGAAATTTACGCAGTCCTCCCCCAAAGGCCGGCAGATTCAACCGCTCGCGCTGCTCGGTTTTCAAAATGATCTGAATGGCCTCGCGGATATTCACTTCGCCCTCGCTCCAGGCCACTCGGCCGTCAGGCCCCACTCGCGGCGGAAATGCCATGCCGCGTCCATACAGTTGTCCTCCGTCCATGGCTACGCTTGTCCTTTCGCGGTGAACTTCGGCAACGGCAGACAGATTTGAAAAAATGGCATCCAAAAGAAGATGATGTCCAGCAGCTTGACGATCACGATCAGCATAATGAGCGCGCAAATAGTGATGATGGGGATGGAGAAGGAACAGACCATCCCAGCCGTGCATGGCCCGCCGGCGCCCCCGCTCGCGCTCAGATCCTTATGGAAAGGGAACGGAAGCACCGCGCGGACCAGGTCCCCGAAGCCCATTCTTTGGGCCCGCTGCACTTGCCCGCAAAGCGTATCGGACATGATGAATGCGGTGTTCTTGTCGAATTTGCGCAACCCCGCCGGGGTCGTATCCACCGGCAGGCCGACCCTTATCGGGCGCGCCGGCGCATCCGGATCGAAGTAGGCCGAAAGCTGGAACGCGGCTGTGGGCTCGCTGAGCAAAGGGTGCGTCAGGGCCGGACAATTCGGACGCTCAACGACGCAGCGAATGGCGAACCATGGACTCGCCATGGGATTCGCCCCGGCCTGCGCAGCCGTTCGCGCCGGTTGTTGGACCGGTTCCGGCTCCAGCGCCGCCATCACCTGATTCTCCAGCGTCCCGCGACCCAACGTCTGTGAAAGCCCCACCACGCCCGCGTCTGAGATGTGGGCCAGCGGAAAGATCAAGCTCGCCTGGGGCCAGCCCGTGGCCGCGAGGCTGCTGTATGCCGTGGTTATCGAATCCAGAATCGATTCCTGGTCCTTTGCATTTTTCAGCGCGGAAGCGAGCGTTCGTCCGCCCTGGCGCGTATTGCGCAGCGTAGTGAGCAGTGTCTGTTGCGCAGGTGTAAGGCTGCCCCCCGCGCCGCCCGAGATGGCGTTCCACACCGGCCAAACGTAGGAACTCAGGAAATTGGCGAAGTCCAGAAAGATGTACCACGAGATCGATTGAATCTGATCGTTCGCACGCTGCTGGATCTTGTGAAGATCCGCAACGGTAGGCGCCGGTGTCGTGCCCGCTTCCGGCGTGGCGACATCTTTCGCGGCAATTGCCAGTTCGTCCAGATTCGCCCACGGCCCGATCACCTGGGACTTCAGCAGCATCTGGCGCGTGCCGACTAACGGCGGCAGACTGCCGGTCTCGGTCGCGGGCTTGGGCTGGCTCGCGGCCAGGTATGCTTCCCGCTTGCCTACCGGCACCAGTCCCATGAACAGCCGCCGTTTTCGTTGGTCGAGCTCGGTGTAAGTCAGCGCTGACAGCGCGTTTTGTTCTTCACCCTTGGGCAGTGTGCTGGGGTCGGTCAGCAGTTGCCAGGCGCCCCCAATGAAAGCCAGTTCGTCGCAGTCGGATGGATTCGGATTCACCTTCGCGGCATTCGCGCGCGGTTGCAGCAATCGGACTACGAAAGAAACGCGCTCCTGTTTGGTGGTGTCCAGCCGCCGGTCCGGCAGGCCGACTATGCGGCAAACCAGGCAGGTCGTTATGAGATAGTAGCGCTGATGCGCCGGCTGGAAAAGCTTCAACGGTTTTTGCGCTGTGCCGCTCGAAGCCGGCACCGGCAAATTGCCCTGCCGGGCTTCCAAACGCCGCACCACGGCGTTTCT
>DATDHK010000162.1:0-2615 GCA_036521635.1 Bryobacteraceae bacterium
GTTTGCCACGCCAGACGGTAAGGCGCAAGTGAGCTTGGAACAGGATTCGGGCGCGCAAGCGGCGCTCATGGCGATCGACAACGCGACCGGCGAAATCAAGGCCATGGTCGGCTCCAACAGTGCCTGCGCCATTTCCACCCGCGCAAGCAGCGCTAGATCGGGATCGGTGATTCGGAGCAGCAAAGGCTCGGCATCCACTCCGAAGAGTTTTACGGCAGTGATAACGATTCGCCGGTAGCCCTGCGTCGACGGCCAATATTCCCGCAAAGCCTTGTTCGGAGAATCCTCGTCCGCATCCAGCTTGTAGAGGGCAGTGGCGTCGGCCATGGCCCGATCAATCGCCTGCCAGCTTAGTTTGTCGTCCTTGATCTTATGCGCCGCTTCGGCAACTATGGTCCAGGTGCTGACGCGGTCCGACGGATCCTTGATGTCGTCCAGCATCGAAATACATTGGCCCAGGAGCCCCTTCGCCGAACCGGGATCTTTCTCGCCGACAGAATTCGCGATCTTCCCCAGAACGTCGGCCTGAAAGGACGCTACCGGAATCGTTTTGGCGATAGACAGCGCCTTGTCCGGATCTTCCTTCAGAGCATCGAGCGCTTGTTGAGCCCGGGTGCGGGCCAAGCCGCGCAGCCGTTGCTCGGCATCCTGCTGAGGATTCGCCCTTCCGCCGCCGCTGCTCGTTGACGAGTTGATGCCGCCTTTGTCGTCGTCCACCATTGACTCTGTGCCCTCGGGAAATTGCCTGAGCGCCACCTTCAAATCCGGGTGTGTTTCCAAAATCTCATCGGCGCGCTTAGGATCGACTGTTCGAAGGATACTCATCAAATTGAAAAGGTCATAATCTTTCCGCGTGCTGAAGTTGGCTGTTCCTTTGACGCTCGAAATGCTTCCGGTAAAGTGGGAATCGTTGTCTTTGCGGTCCAGAATTCCATTCACCAGCGTGGTTACGGCCGATTGAGCGAGCGACTGCGGAATCTCACGCCATACTTTTGTCAACAGGTCCGGGAAATTCCCGCGAGGGTGGGATCCGTAGGCGGCCATCGCCGACGAAAACAACGTGTTGCGGCGCGGGTCGTCGGCCGGAAGCGCTTTGAAAATCGAGGCTGCGGAGCGGTAAGGATAATCGCCAAACGTACCGAAACTCTGTACGATTTCCAAAGCGTCGTCCAGCCGTTTCTTCTGGATCAAAACTTGAACAATCGACTGAGCCGCGCTAACGCGGTAATCGTTTTTGGTGCTCGCCTCCATCTGGCGCAACATCGCCATGGCGTCGTCGATGTTGGGCTTCGCGAGACTCCGGACGATTTCCGACTGCAGGCGTCCGCGCTGGTTGCTCTCGCTATCCGCGGGTACGGAAGAGGCCGTGTCGAAGGCCTGATGAAAATATTCCAGCGATTTCTTCTTGTCGATTGTTTCGTAGTTTTCGGCGAGGTGCAACAGGCCGAAAACCTGGACTTCGGGACGCGCGGCGCCCACGGCCTGACCCGCGTTGTCCAGCAGAACCGCGGCCTTTTTCTTCGGGTCGCGCTTCTCGGCCTCCAGTTGTTCTACAGTCTTCTCCACCTGTCCGAAAACCTGTGCGGCTAACAAGACTGCCAAGCAGATCGATCTCATTTCGCACCTCGCCTAATCGTAACTCAGCGGTCCAATAACTGGGCCCATGGCCGTTGACCGCCAAGTGCGTAGCGAAACGCAAGAAGGGCAAGTCCAACCATTAAAGCTATTATGAGCAGCGAGCCGGTTCCGTACCAAGCCGGGAAATTCGTAGTAAAGAGGATTTCCGGCACAAGGTCGGTAACGAAAATCGTGACGACCATCGACAAAACGCCGCAGCGCAGCAGCATGATGACGATGATGCCGTAAACGATGGTGTAGGAGGCCACGGTTATCGCCGGATTTGTGCTATCGAAACCCCGGGTCAAAACGAAGAAGAGGACGAAGACAATGCCCGCCAACCATTCTTTCCGGAATATGACGCGGATGACGAAGAACAGCAGAAAAAAGAGCAGCGCGACCGTCAGGCCGATGGACAAGCGATTCAAGATAATCCCGGTGGTGGGTTGAATGCCGAGCAGCGAATCGAGATAAGTGCTGGCGGTAGACGCGACCCCAGACCCCATTTCCAGCGCGTTGCTGGCGGCAAACACAAGATCATATCCCAGGCCGACGAGCAACCCGATCAATACGTCGCGAGCCACCAGCGGATCTCTCCAACGGCCGGCCAGTACCCGCGTCCAAGTAATCAGCGTGCGTGGCCACAAGCGCCGCACCACCGGTTCCAACGCGATATATGCCAACCATAGTTGCGCGCCAGCCCAAAGCGCGTCCTGCACGGCCGCTGCAATCAGATCGAATCCCAAGGAAGCGCTGTGCACGCGCAGCGCGAATTGCGCCAGGCCGATGACAAACGCAAAGGCCGCCAGACGCAGCGCTCCCTGACGATCGCCGCGGCCCATCCGCAGATTGCGCCACGCCATCAACGAGGCGAAGGCGATCCCGCCGATCTTGAGTACCAGCCAGCCATAGTCCGTACTTCTCCGGGCGGTGTCGACTGGCATGCGTTCCGGATTTGTCCAGGGTCCGATTATCTGAAAGTAGACCGGCTTGGCATG
>DATDHK010000163.1:0-4601 GCA_036521635.1 Bryobacteraceae bacterium
GCCGCAAGGCTCGCCTCTCCCCTCACCTTCCCCAAAGTGAAGAACAACGAAGTGACCACATCGAACGCCAACTTCTTTGGTTTCGACGGCCTGGATCACCGGGACCAGCGCTTTGCGGGCACCGGGGCATTCGTGAACAGCCAGTTCAGCCTGGAGCCGCCCGATCAGGGCTTCTGTGTGGGCGGCGCATTTGCGTTGGAGACCGTGAATACCGCGCTCGCGGTCTACAACAAAAATAACGGCGCACTGCTGGCCGGGCCGACTGCTTTAAACCAGTTCTTCGGCCTGCTGCCTGAGATCAACCGGACAACCGGTGTCTTCGGGGATTTCACATCGGATCCGCGCTGCTTCTACGATGCGTCCACAAACCGGTTTTTCGTAACGCTCTTGCAGATCGACGTCGATCCGGCGACGGGCAACCTTCTGGCGGGAAGCAGCCTGCTGATTGCGGTGAGCCAAACCGGGGATCCCACCAAACATTGGAACCTGTTCCGGCTCCAAACTACGAACGATGGTGTTGGCTGTCCGTGTTTCGGCGACCAACCGCTGATCGGGTTCGACGCAAACGGCATGTTCCTCAGCACCAATGCGTTTTCGCTGGTGACCGGAAACTTCGCCGGCAATCAGCTTTACGCCATGTCCAAATTATTCCTCGCCGCTGGCGCGCCGCCTCCTTTCGTGCTGCGGATCGGACTGCCGGCCGCTTTCCTGGCCGATGGCAGCCTGCCCGCCAGCGTGCATCCGTCCAGCAACACTCGTGGAAACGAGGCGGCGCATTTTGGCACGGAGTACTACCTGAGTTCTTTCGACATAACCGCCACTCTGGAAAACCAACTGGTTGTCTGGGCGCTTCAGAATACTGTGCTACTGAATTTTCCTCCAGGCCCGAACACCGTATTTCATTTGTTCCGAAAAGTGATCTCCAGCGAGGTTTATGGCGTTCCACCGGACGCCCGGCAGAAGTTGGGAACGCTGCCTCTGGGATCTGTCGTCAATCCCGGAGTGTTCGAAATCCTGGCCACCAACGAACACCGGATGCAGCAGGTGACCTTTGCCGACGGACACTTGTGGAGCGCCGTCACCACTGGTCTTACATCGCCGGGCGAAACCGACCTGAAGGCCGGCATTTCCTGGTTTTCGGTAGAGGTGGAGACGGAGGAGGGCCATTTGGACGCCGCTGTGGAGGACCAAGGATACGTAGCGCTGGCTAACGGTAGCGTGTTCTTCCCGGCGGTTGGCGTGAATGCGCAAGGCAACGCCGCCATTGGCTTCTCGCTGTCCAGTCCCACACGGTTCCCCAGCACGGGTTACGTAAAGTTGGGCGGATCTGGAAACGCAGACAAGATCCACATCGCCGGAGTTGGCGTAAACTCCGAAGACGGTTTTACCGGCTATCCGAACGCCGTGTCCCCGCCACCGCCGTGCATATCTCCGGTGCTTTGCGAAGCCCGCTGGGGCGACTACGGGGCTGCGGCAGTAGATGCGGATGGTTCCATCTGGCTGGCAGGTGAATATATTGGGCCACGGCCGCGGTCGTCGCTCGCAAACTGGGGGACGTTCATAACGCGGATTACTCCGGGGCAGAACGATAACTGAGTTGTTCACCGGCTGACCTGGCAAGTCCGCCCGCAATAAAGGAATACGAGGAACACAAGGAACACCAGAAACCGGTGAGGTATCCAGCGACTTCCTCCGTTCCTCGAAATAACTTCACTCGCCCGACCTGGTCTGGGGTTCCTGGTGTTCCTCGTATTCCTTGTGTTCTTTGGTTCTTGATTTTTTCACAGCTTGCAGTCACCTCTTTCACCTAAGCGCGGTAAACTCAAGGTAGAAAGGTCTTTTCTGAACCGTTTACTCTCTGCCCTTGAAGACCGCATTCTGGTTTTCGACGGTGCCATGGGCACTATGATCCACCAGGCGCCGCTGGATATCGAGACCGATTTCCTGGGGCGCGAAAACTGTCCGGAAATTCTGGTTGCCACGCGGCCGGATGTTATCGGCGAGATTCATCGCGCGTATCTTGAGGCCGGGGCCGACATCATCGAGACCGATACTTTCGGCGGAACAGAGATTGTCCTCGCGGAATTTCAACTGCAAGACCGGGCATATGAACTGAACTACGCTGCGGCCAAACTTGCCCGTGCCTGCGCCGATGAATTTTCCACACCTTCCAAGCCGCGATTCGTGGCAGGGTCCATTGGTCCCACCACGAAAGATCTGAACATCACCAACACCATTACCTTTCGGGAATTGCGGAAGAATTACTACGACCAAGCCAAGGCGCTGGTGGAAGGCGGCGTCGACTTTCTGCTGATCGAAACCTGTTTCGATACGGGCAGTGTTAAGGCCGGACTGCTGGCCGTACAGCAACTGCGCCGCGATCTGGGCCTACCCATTCCCGTCATCGCCTCCGTCACCATCGAGCGCAATGGAACCATGCTGGGGGGCCAACCCATCGATGCGCTCTACGCGTCCATCGCCAACAACGACCTGCTCGCGGTGGGAATGAATTGCGCCACCGGGCCGGACCTGATGACGGATCATATCCGCACATTGCACGAGATGTCGTCCTTCCGAATTTCCTGCTACCCCAATGCCGGGCTGCCAAATTCGGAGGGCAAGTTCGGTGAAACGCCGGAATCGCTGGCCGCGCAATTGGAAAAATTCGTCGATCAAGGCTGGTTGAATTTTGTCGGCGGCTGCTGCGGAACAACTCCCGCGCACATTCGCGCCATCGCGGAGATGGCGGCGGGCAAGCGTCCGCGGGCGCTCAAGCCGCCTTCGCATCGAGCCTACTATTCAAACAAAGAGCTGGTTGAAGCCGAGGAAAGCAATCGCCCGCTGATCGTCGGTGAGCGCACCAACGTAATCGGCTCGCGCCTGTTCAAAAATCTGATCGCGGAAGAAAAATGGGAAGAGGCCACTGAGATTGCGCGCTGGCAGATTCGCAATGGCGCGCACGTGGTGGATGTTTGCCTGCAATCCAGCGATCGGGACGAGATGCAGGACATCCCGCCCTTTTACGAAAAACTGATCCGCAAAATCAAAGCGCCCATCATGATCGACACCACGGATCCCAAAGGCGTGGAGCTGGCGCTGGCCTACTGCCAGGGCAAGTCGATTATCAATTCCATCAATCTCGAAGATGGCGAAGAGAAATTCGAGCTGCTGTGTCCCATCGCGAAGGCTTATGGCGCGGGGGTGGTGGTGGGAACAATCGATGAAGACAAGCTGCAGGCGCAGGCTTTCACGCGGGAACGCAAGTTGGCCGTGGCGCAACGGTCGGTTCAGATCCTCACCGAGAAGTACGGGATCGCGGTGGAAGATATCATCATCGATCCGCTGGTTTTTCCGTGTGCCACCGGCGACGAGAACTACGTCGGCGGCGCGGTGGAGACCATCGAAGCGGTGCGGCTGATCAAGGAAAATGTACCGTTCGTAAAAACCATTCTGGGAGTCTCGAATATTTCTTTCGGCCTTCCGGCCTCGGCGCGCGAGGTGGTGAACTCGGTTTTTCTGTACTACTGCACCAAAGCCGGACTCGACCTGGCGATCGTCAATGCGGAAAAGCTGGAGCGCTTTGCTTCCATTCCCGTGGAAGAGCGGCGTCTGGCCGAGAGTCTGCTATTCAATACGCCGCCCGCGGAAGTGCCGCCGGATCACCGTAACGCCGACGAACTGAAAACGGCGCCGGAGGACTGGCGTCAGCAATCGCGCGAGCAGAAGATTGCTGTCAATCAATTCCATATCGCCGCCATTACTGAACACTTCCGCAAGGCCGGCAAGAAGGAAAAGAAAAAGGCCGCCGATTTGCCGCTGGACGAGCGTCTGGCGAACTACATCGTCGAAGGCACCAAGGACGGACTGGTTCCCGATCTGGACCGCAAGCGCGCGGAAGGCGCGGCCCCGCTGGACATCATCAACGGCCCGCTGATGACCGGCATGGCCGAGGTAGGCCGGTTGTTCAACAACAACGAACTGATTGTGGCCGAAGTATTGCAATCCGCCGAAGCGATGAAGGCCGGCGTGAGCCATCTCGAGCAGTTTATGGAGAAGGCGGACACGTCCGCGCGCGGCAAAATCATTCTCGCGACGGTCAAGGGCGACGTACACGATATCGGGAAGAATCTGGTTGAGATTATTCTGAGCAACAACGGATATACGGTAGTGAACCTGGGCATCAAGGTTCCGCCCGACGTGTTGATCAAGGCGTTTCAAGAGCACCGGCCGGATGCGATCGGGCTTTCGGGATTGCTGGTGAAGAGCGCGCATCAAATGGTAATCACCGGCGGCGATCTGAAAGATCACGGCGTCACCGTGCCGCTGCTGGTGGGCGGCGCGGCGCTCTCGGAAAAATTCACAAAGACGAAAATCGCTCCTAACTACGCGTCGCCCACTTTCTACGCCAAGGACGCCATGACCGGCCTGCGTCTGCTGAACGAGATCATGGACCCGGCCACCAGAGAGGCTGTTCTGGCCTCGCACATTTTCGGTGAGATGGATGCTTCGCCAGCCCCCAGTCCCGAGTCCCAAGTCCCCAACCAAGAGTCCCGCAGCCCGAAGGTTCGCGCCGATATTCCGATTCCTGCTGCTCCGTATCT
>DATDHK010000164.1:0-8175 GCA_036521635.1 Bryobacteraceae bacterium
GCAAGTCGCCGGCTTACATGGGCACCGTTGCGGATTTCCTCAGCAAAGTGGGGCCGGAGACCGGCGCCTTCAACGATGTCGCGGCCGTCGTGAGAAAAGGCGGAACCGTTATTAGCGATGAAGGCACAGTCAGTCCCGATAATCCGATTTGGGTGAATTTCGCTAAAACGATGGCCCCGCTAATGGGTGCGCCGTCCGAATCGATCGCCAAAATAATGGACGCCAACGCCGGCCAGAAATGGAAAGTGCTGGACATCGCCGCCGGCCATGGACTCTTCGGCATCGCCCTCGCCAAACATAATCCCAACGCCGAAATCGTGGCCCTCGATTGGGCCGCGGTACTCGAAGTCGCTCAGGAGAATGCCCAGAAGGCAGGCGTCGCGAACCGCTATTCAAAGCTCGCCGGCAGCGCGTTCGACGTGGCCTTCGGCAGTGGTTACGACATCGTGCTGATCACGAATTTCCTGCACCACTTTGATGTCCCGGCGAATGAAGCGCTGCTGCGGAAAGTACACGCGGCATTGGCGCCGGGCGGCCGCGCGGTAACGCTGGAGTTCGTCCCGAACGAGGATCGCATAACTCCCGCCACCGAAGCGTCGTTCAGCATGATGATGCTGGGCACCACCGCGCATGGCGACGCCTATACTTTCGCCGAATACGACAAGATGTTTCGCAACTCCGGCTTTGCGCGCAGCGAGCTGCATGAGCTGTCGCCCTTGCCGCAGCGCGTAATCGTATCCTACAAATAGCTTGATCAATAAACTGGTTGTCGAGAACCTGAAGCACCGGCCGGTTCGAACGCTGCTCAGCGTGGTGGCCATCAGCATTCAGGTGACGATGGTCCTCACGTTAGTTGGCTTGAGCGCGGGGATGCTGAACGAGCAGGCTCGCCGGGCGAAGGGCGTGGGCGCCGATATCGTCATCCGCCCTCCCAGTAGCTCGGTGATTACGTTCAGCGTCACCATGCCCGAAAAACTCATTCCGGCCGTCATCCAAAAGGAGCCGCACGTCACGGCCGCGGCGGGAGTTCTGCTGCACGGCACCGACATGTTCAGCTATGTTACCGGCCTGGACATGGCGCAATTCAATAAACTCAACGGCGGATTCCGTTTCGAAGACGGCGGCCCGTTTCAGCATCCCGGCGACGTGATGGTGGACAGTTACTATGCGTCCGAACACAAACTTCACGTGGGAGACTCGGTGACGGTTTTGAATCGTCCGTGGCGTCTCAGCGGCATTTATGAAACAGGCATGCTGGCCCGCCTGGTAGTCCCGCTGGATACTTTGCAAGACCTCACCGCCGACCCCGGCAAAATCAGCGTCATTTACGTGAAGCTCGACGACCCCGCCAGAACACAAGAGGCGATCGCCAGCCTGAAGCAGAAGCTCAAGGAATATCAGATCCGGTCAATGGAAGAATACGCATCGCTCTACTCGGTTGGAAGCGTTCCCATGCTGAAGGAATTTATCTGGGTGGTTATCGCGCTGGGTGTTCTGGTTGGATTTTTGGTGGTGTTTCTTTCCATGTACACCGCGGTGCTGGAGCGCACTCGCGAGATCGGAGTGTTGAAGGCGCTGGGCGCGTCACCGCAGTACATTTTGAACATTCTTCTGCGCGAGACAGCGCTGCTCGCGGTGGCCGGCTCGATACTCGGAATCCTGCTGGCGTATGTTACGCGCTTCACCATCAGCCATGTGATCAAGGGCGCTCTGATACAGGCCATCGTCTACGACTGGTGGCCGATAACGGCGGGCATCGCGCTGGTCGGGTCCATGCTCGGCGCAATCTATCCAGGCCTGAAAGCCGCGCGCCAGGACGCCATCGAAGCGCTCGCGTATGAGTGACCGGCCGATCATATCGATCAGCGGGCTGCGTAAGACGTATCGTGCGGGCGAAGTGGAAGTGCACGCTTTGCGCGGCGTGGATCTGGATGTCCAGCCCGGAGAATTTGTGTCCATCGTGGGGCCATCCGGTTCCGGAAAATCGACTCTGTTCAACATCGTCGGCGGATTGACGCCGCCCACCGCCGGCAGCATCCATCTGGCGGGTCACGATCTGCTGGGGTTGACCGACGCCCAGCGCACCGAACTGCGCAAGACCACGGTTGGGTTCGTTTTTCAAAAATACAACCTGCTGCCGACGCTGACGGCGCGCGACAACATCCAGATCGCCCGGCATATCGCGAACAATAACGGTCCGTTGGATCCCAAGTTTGAGGCGATACTCGAGTTGCTCGGCCTGGGAAAGCGCATGGACCACAAGCCGCGAGCACTCTCAGGCGGCGAGCAGCAGCGAGTCGCGATTGCCCGCGCGATTGTGAACCATCCGGCCATTCTGTTGGCGGACGAACCCACGGGCAACCTGGACACCGAAAACTCGACTGCAGTGCTGGGCTTGCTTCGCGATTTGAACCAGCGCCTGGGCCAAACCATTCTAATGATCACGCACAATCCCGAGGCGGCGGCATACGGCCATCGGATCGTGCGAATGCGCGACGGCCGCGTCGAAGTAGAAGACTGACCCCGGCATTTCTGCTGGAACAAATCCTTCCCGCAGAGCGTATTATGTGGAAATGGACTGGAGGTGCGTCCAAATGAAAATGACAACCGCAATTTTCGCGTCGGCCATCACTCTTTGCTTCGTAGCTGCCGCTGCCGAAACGCATCACCTGCGCTGGCAGGACGACTTCAACCGCATGGACCTCGAAATCCGCGGCACGGTTGAGTTCACGGATAACGACTCCGACGTCAAGAGCATCTCGAGCGACGGATATTTCCGGCTGGAACAATGGTCCGGCGGTCCGTCTCGCGTATATTTGGTGCGCCCCGGTTCGAATGGAACCGAGCGTCTCTACTCCGTGGATGGGACTTCAAAAACTTTAGATGCCGACGGACGCGCGTGGCTGGCCCGCGTGCTTCCGGACGCGATTCGGGAGAGCGCCATCGACGCCACCGGCCGCGTGAAGCGCATCCTCCGGCAGCAAGGACCGGCCGGAGTATTTGCCGAGGTGAACAAGATTCGCAGCGATCATTCGCGCCGCGTTTACCTGGAAAACCTGCTGGAATACGGCAGTCTCAAAGCCGACAATCTACGCGAAGCGATGCGCCTTGGCCGCAAGATTTCGTCCGACGGTGAAAAAGCCCGGCTGCTGGTTGCGGCCGCGCCCCACTACCAGGCCGCAACCGTGCGCGAATCGTTCTTCGATGCAATCGATTCGATTAGTTCCGATGGCGAACATCGCGGTGTGCTGATATCCGTGCTGGAGCGTTACGGGCCCGATCATGAAACGCTGGCGGCAACCCTGCGCTCGGCGAAGCGTATTTCCTCCGACGGCGAAAAGGCAAACGTGCTGGTGCACGCCGCCGAATTCCGGCTGGCGGACGATACCATTCGCCTGAACTATTTCCGCGCGGCGGATTCGATCAGTTCGGATGGAGAACATCGGCGCGTTCTATCCACGGTGATCAGGAAAAATGGCGCGGACAAGGATGTTTTGGTCCGCGCTCTGCGGTCTGCCTCCAACATCAGTTCGGACGGCGAGAAGGGCACGCTGCTTGCGGAAGCCGCCGGTTCCTATGTGGAGGACGCCGTGGTTCGCAAGGCGTACTTCGAGACGGCGGGGACGATTTCTTCCGATGGCGAGCGTCGCCGCGCATTATCCGTACTGCTGAAAAGAGCGGATTGGAACGCCGAAACGTTGCGCGAAGTCGCGAAGTCGGCGGCGCGGATATCGTCCGACGGCGAAAAAGCGACAGTCTTGGTGGGTATGGTTGACGCCGCCGCAAAGGACTCCGCTGTTGTGGATGCGCTGATCGCGTCCGCGAACAGCATCAGCTCCGATGGCGAGCACGCCCGCGTGTTGATGGCCGCCCTGAATGGCCCGGGCCTGGGCAAGGACAGCGTGGTTTTGATCGTTCACTCGGCCGAGAAGATATCGTCGGACGGGGAAAAGAGCCGCGTGCTCACGCGTGTCGCGCAGCGTTATCCCAACGATCCGCAGGTCGCTTCGGCGCTCAGGAACGCGGCCAAGTCGATCCAGTCCGACGGCGAATACCGGCGCGTGATGTCGATGTTGTCGCGCAGCGAATAGCGAGTTGTTGCTTAACAAGCTCCGTTCGGTATATCCTTTAAGTTGTAGCGCTTACAAATAAGTCCTTTCATGCCGACTGCCCCATTCAAACGTTTTTCCCTGGTGCTGATCAAGCCGTCGCACTATGACGACGACGGTTACGTCATCCAGTGGCTTCGTTCCGCGATTCCATCGAACACGCTGGCGGTGATGAACGGCTTGGCCTTGGATTGCAAGGAGCGCCGCATTCTGGGCGACGACGTCGAGCTCGACATCTCCGCTTTCGACGAAACGAATACGCGCGTCCGGCCGGATCGAATTGCACGAAAGCTGAGCGGTGGCCGCGGTGTGGTCTGCTTGGTGGGCGTACAGTCGAATCAATATCCGCGCGCCATGGATATCGCTCGCAAATTGCGTGCGGCCGGCGTGATGGTCTGCATCGGGGGGTTTCACGTCTCCGGTATTCTGGCGATGTTGCCCGAACCCACGCCCGAGCTTAAAGAGGCCATGGAGCTGGGGATCTCATTGTTCGCCGGCGAGGCTGAAGGCCGCTTTGAGATGGTTTTGCACGACGCATTTAACGGCACGCTCAAGCCGCTCTACAACTACATGGACGATCTGCCGTCGTTGAATGGAGCAAAGCTTCCCATCCTTCCGGCGTCGGCCATCAATCGAACCGGCGGCAGTCTTACCAGCTTCGATGCAGGCCGCGGCTGTCCGTTTCTATGCTCTTTCTGCACCATCATTAATGTGCAAGGTCGCAAGTCGCGGCGCCGGTCCGTGGACGACGTCGAGCAGATCATTCGCAGCAACCTGGCGCAGGGCGTCAACCGCTTTTTCATCACCGACGACAACTTTGCGCGCAATATGGATTGGGAGCGCATTTTCGACCGGCTGATCCAGTTGCGCGAAAAAGACAAGCTGGACATCAAGTTCGTGATTCAGGTGGACACCATGTGTCACCGGCTTCCGCACTTTATCGAGAAGGCCGGGCGCGCCGGAGTGGTGCGCGTGTTCATCGGGCTCGAAAGCATCAACCCAGACAACTTGATGGGCGCCAAGAAAAAACAGAATAAGATCACCGAGTATCGGCAGATGCTGTTGCAGTGGAAGCACGTCGGCGCGACGATCGTGGCGGGCTATATCGTCGGGTTCCCCAGCGACACGCCGGAATCGATCCTGCGCGACGTCAAAATTATCCAGCGCGAGTTGCCCATCGACCTGGTGCAGTTCAGTTGCATGACGCCGCTGCCCGGTTCGGAAGATCATCAGAAGCTGTACAACGCCGGCAAGTATATGGATCCGGATCTGAACAAATACGATGTGGAGCACGTTACCACGTCGCATCCCATCATGTCCGAAGCACAATGGCAGCAGGCCTATAACGATGCATGGGCGGCGTATTATTCGCCGGAACATTTCGAGACCGTGATGCGCCGCGAAGCCGCCACCGGCGGCAGACCCGGAAAATTGCTCACACTTTTGATCTGGTCTTATGGCTCCATCATGCTGGAGGGAATGCATCCATATCAGGGCGGTTATCTGCGCAGGAAATATCGGGCCGACCGGCGTCCGGAGCTGCCCACCGAAAGCCCATTCGTTTTCTATCCGCGCTACTTGGCCGATCTGCTCTATAAACATTTCAAGCTGGCTCAGGCCATCTGGCGGTACCGCGGATTTGTGGAGCGGCTGAAACGCAACCCCAATGCCCGCAGCTACACCGATGTCGCCTTGACACCCGTGGTGGATGACGATTTCGATTCGTTCGAGATGTTCCAGGCGAGCGAGTCGGCGAAATCGGCGGTGAACAAATTACGCCATCCCGGAGATTCGCGAGCCGCCAATGCGAGCGCGGTATTTAAGCTCGTGCCATAAGGCGTGAACGCAGCACCCGCGTTAGTTTGGTTTCGCCAGGATCTGCGTTTGTCGGACAATCCGGCCATGGCGGCAGCCGTGGAGCGGGGTGGTCCGGTGATTCCGGTTTTCATTTGGGCGCCGGAGGAAGAAGGCGCCTGGCCTCCGGGCGCGGCATCGCGATGGTGGTTGAGCCGTTCGCTTACCGCCCTCAGTGCTGAACTCGAAAAGCGCGGCTCGCGGCTGATTGTTCGCCGTGGGCCAACCGCGGCGGCGTTGCATCGGCTGGCAGCGGAATCGGGCGCTTCCGCTGTGTTCTGGAATCGCCGCTATGAGCCTGCAGCCGTTGCGCGCGATCGCGAGTTGAAGTCGGTGTTGCGCGGGCGCGGGCTGGCCGCCGAGAGCTTCCATGGTAATTTGCTGTTTGAACCCTGGACGCTTCGAAATAGCGCCGGCCAGCCTTTCCGCGTCTTCACCGCGTTCTGGCGAGCCGGTCTCATTCGATCGGTAGCGCCTGCTTCCAAAGACGCACCAGGAAAACTTCCCTCGCCAGAAAACTGGCCGCACTCATTGGAACTTTCCGCTCTCGGTCTGGAACCTACAATCGACTGGGCCGCTGGACTTCGCGAGACGTGGCAGCCGGGCGAAGCGGGCGCGCGCGACCAACTGAAGCGCTTTCGGAAAGAGGCTCTCGAAGAATATCAGGTGGGCCGGGATAACCCCGGTGTGGTTGGCACATCGCGGATCTCTCCGCACTTGCACTTCGGCGAGATTAGTCCCGGACAGGTTTGGCGCGCTCTCCCCGAAACGTTGAGCGAGGCGTATCTCCGGCAAATTGGCTGGCGCGAATTCGCCTACCATCTGCTGTTTCACAATCCCGAATCCCCGCGGCAAGCGCTTCGGCCGGAGTTTGCGAATTTCCCGTGGGAGACAGATCCGGGAGCTCTGAAAGCATGGCAGCGAGGCAAGACTGGCTACCCGCTTGTCGATGCCGGAATGCGCGAGTTGTGGCGCACCGGGTGGATGCACAACCGCGTGAGAATGGTGGCGGCTTCGTTTCTCGTAAAGCATTTGTTGATTGGCTGGCAGCAGGGTGCGGCCTGGTTTTGGGACACGCTGGTGGATGCGGACTTGGCCAACAACACTCTCGGATGGCAGTGGGTAGCCGGCTCCGGTGCTGACGCGGCGCCCTATTTTCGAATCTTCAACCCCGTTATTCAGGGAGAGAAGTTCGATCCCGCGGGCGAATACGTGCGACGCTGGATTCCCGAGTTGGCCAAGTTGCCGGATAGCTGGTTACACAAGCCGTGGAAGGCGCCGGCATCAATACTTCGCGAGGCTGGCGTGGACCTTGGCAAGACCTATCCATTTCCAATCGTCGATCATGACCAGGCCCGAACGCGCGCGTTGGCGGCCCTGGCAACCATAAAGAGAAGATGAATCGCGGTCACGCTTTTTCGCAGACTTGCCTGGTGACGCGATGCCGGTGGTTAAACGCCCGGTTGAGGCCCGCCTTCACAATCCAGCCGAACAACCTGTTGATGAGCGAGCCCCCCGGCAGCAGATATTCCACGCGGTCGGTGAGACGCGTCTTGCCATCGGCATCCTCAAACTCGTGCCGGTGGACCCATTTGGCGAACGGCCCTTTAATCTGTTCGTCTACAAAAAGCCGGTCCTTCTCGTATGCGGTGTGCAATGCGATCCAGGAAAATGGTCCGACGCGAAGCTCCACCCGCGAGCCGGTACGAATGCCGGCGGTCATGCCAATCATGCGCACGGCTGGGAATGCGGGCGACAAGATCGATATGGCGTCTTCCCTCTCGTGAAAAGCGAAGACCGTCCCTACCGGCGCATCGATCAGGACGCTCTTGGCGAGGGCCGGCACCCTTTCAGTCTAGGGTGATTTTCAGAAAGTCTTCAGTCACGTGCACTAAACTGGGGGTTGCGTTCAATTATTATTCTGGTCCTCCTCGCGCCCGCCGTTTTCGCCCAAACCGCGACGCTGCGCGGGCTGGTGACCGATGAAAGCGGAGCCCTTGTTCCCGGCGCTAAGGTGACGCTAGTGTCGCCCGATGGCATTGGGAAAACCGCGGTCGCCGATGGCCAGGGCCGCTATTCCTTCGCGCCTCTTCCGCCCGGCAACTATACGGTGGCCGCCACGGCGCCCGACTTGGCCACGCCGCAGCCGGCCAAGATTTTGCTGAAGGCCGGACCCCAAACACTCAACCTTCAATTGAAAGTTGCGTCGACC